>JACQRC010000003.1 GCA_016206665.1 Candidatus Omnitrophota bacterium
ATATACTACTATTTTAGTTATATATAAATTCCTCCATCATCTACGCTAATCCTCTCAGGCTCACATTTGAATGTAGTCGAAAAATATGATACAAATCCTAGTAAAGGGTACATATTCCGGTCGAGAAAGGCAAACCCGGGGAAACCCGGGGACGCAAAGCCACAGGCCTAACCCCTGATTCAGGGCATGGCGGCTGGGTTGCCGAAACGCTGCGACACAGCCCTATACCTCCCTGACAGGGGTATAGGGCTATTTGTCGTTAGGGGGGCGGATGGTGGCAACGCTGCAGCAGCTCTTGAATCCGGCGAACTATGCGTATAATCCGGCCGCCGCGCCGACCTTCCTCACGATGGCCGCCATCTTCGTGCTGGGTATTGCGGTCCTCGTCCGTGAGCGGGGATCGCTGGTCAGCGTCCTCTTCTTCCTCGTCACCCTGACCGTCAATGTCTGGCTCCACGCCTTCTCCTGGATGTACTGCGCCACCTCCCTGTCCGTGGCGCTGTGGTGGGCCAAAGCAGCCTATCTGGGCGTCCCGCTGATTCCCTCCAGCATCTACCACTTTACCGTGACGTGCCTGGGCCTGGCATCGCAGCATCGTCCCATCGTTCGCCTGAGCTGGTTCTTCTCTTGCCTCTTCTCCGCGGCGATCATCTGGACCGACGGCCTCATTGCCGGTTTGTATCAATACTGGTGGGGCTTCTATCCGCGCTATGGTTGGCTGAGCCTGCCCTACCTGACCTTCTTTTTCGGCATGACCTTCGCCACGCTGCGCCTCTACTGGCGCGAATACCGCAGGGCCACTCCGGGCAGTCTCCACCGGCGCCGCGTCCTGTCGCTGCTCGTCGCCTTCTGCATCGTCTATCTGGGTTCGATCGATTACCTGGCAAAGTTCGGCCTGCCGGTCTACCCGTACGGCTACCTGCCGGTCTTCCTGTTCACTCTCCTGGCGGCCCGCGCCATTTGGCGCTATCGACTGGTGGACCTCGCTCCCGGCGTCCTGGCGAATCAGATCCTCAACACAATCACTGGCGCCGTCCTCGTCGTCGATCTGGAGGGCCGCGTGCGGGTGGTCAACCGCGCCGCCTGTGACTTGCTGGGCTATCGGGAATCCGAGCTCCTCGGCCTGCCCGTCGCCACGGTCGTGGATCCGCCTGGACACCTCAACCTGGAGGCGGACCGCCTCCTGCGGTACGGAGCGATCCAGCACCGTGAGATGACCTGGCGCGCCAAAGACCGGCGTCGGGTGGAGGTCAGCGTCTCGGCCTCGGCGGTGACACCCGGCAACCACACGCCAGCCGGCACCGTGTGCGTGGCGGTGGATATCACCGAGCGCAAAGGGCTGGACGAGGCGCTGATGGAGAAGCTGGCTCCGTTGATCGTCCCTTCCCGTCGCCTGGGGCCAGCCGGCGAACCGTCGTTGGTCGAGGTGCGCCGCCGCCAGCGCGAAGCGCTCGCCGAGCCCGCGTTTGAGCCACAGCCTCAGCTGAACCTGTGGCGGGTGGCAGGCCTCCTGACCCTCATCTACTTCGCCGCCGGCAAATTCGGGCTGTCGCTGGCCTTCCTCAACGCTAGCGCCTCACCGGTCTGGCCACCCACCGGCATTGCCTTGGCGGCCCTGCTGCTCTGGGGCTACCGGGTCTGGCCGGCCATTCTGGTGGGGGCCTTTCTGGTCAATGTCACGACGGCCGGCACCATCCTGACCTCGCTGGGCATCGCCCTGGGCAACACGCTCGAGGCGTTGGCGGGCGCCTATCTGGTCAACCGCTATGCCCATGGCCGCCGGGCCTTTGACCAGCCCCACGACCTGCTCAAATTCGTGCTGTTGGCCGGCCTGATCGGGACGGCGGTCAGCGCCACGGTGGGCGTGACCACCTTGACGTTGGGCGACTTCATGGGCCCCACCACGTATGGTTCCGTCTGGCTGACGTGGTGGCTGGGGGATGCGGTGGGCGCGATTGTGGTGACGCCGTTGGTGGTGGCCTGGAGCCGCCGGCCCTTCCCGATGACCCCGTGGCCTCTACGCCGCGTGGTGGAGGCCGTGCTGGCCTACGGCGCTCTGACGTTGGCCGCTCTGTTGGTGTTCGGCTCGTGGTGGTTCCTGCCGACCGCCAAATATCCGATGGCCTTCCTGTGTATTCCGCCCGTGGTCTGGATGGCTTTCCGGCTCGGCCAACGGCTGACGACCGCCGCCACCGCGCTGCTGGCGGGCATCGCCATCTGGGCCACGCTGCATGGGTTCGGCCCCTTTGCCGTCGGTATCCTGAATACCTCGTTGCTGCTGCTGCAGGCCTTCGTCGGCGTCATCACCTGCATGGCCTTGATGATCGCCGCGGCCGCGGCGGAGCGGCAGCACGTCGAGGAGGAATTGGAGCGCTCCTGCAACGAACTGGATCTGCGGGTGCAGGAGCGGACGCAGTCGCTGTTCGGGGCGATTGAGACCCTGCGGAATGAGATCGTGGAGCGCAAGCGGGTGGAGCAGGAGCTGCGGCAGACCAATGCCCTGCTGGTGCGCAAGCAAGAGGAGTTAGCGGGCGCCATGGCCAGCCTGAAGCATGCCCACGACGAGCTCCAAGCCACCCAACTGCAGCTCATCCAGGCCGCCAAGCTCGAGTCGGTGGGCCGGCTGGCGGCCGGCGTGGCGCATGAGGTGAAGAATCCGCTCGCCACGCTGCTCATCGGTCTCGATCATCTGTCCGACCATTTTCCGGTGCAGGATGAGAACGTCGCGTCGCTGTTGGAGGACATGCATCAGGCGGTCCGACGGGCCGACGAGGTCATCAAGGGCCTGCTCAACTTCGCCGCCGCACAGGCGCTCGACGTCTCCGAGGAGAACCTCAACACCCTCATCGAACAGTCCCTCGTCTTGGTGAAGCATGAACTGGACAAGAACCGCGTGAGCTTGGTCAAAGCCCTCGAACCATTGCCCGCGCTGCCCCTCGACCGCATGAAGATCGAGCAGGTCTTCGTCAACCTCTTCACCAATGCCATCGACGCCATGCCCTCGGGCGGGACGCTGACGGTCCGCACCACCCTGACACAGTTGACGGCGGTGGGCGCCCAGGTCGGCCGGCGGCGGACCGACCGGTTCGGTCTGGGGGAGACGGTGGTCATCGCCGAGGTCGAGGATACGGGTGGTGGGATTCCCGCGGACAAGCTGGCGAAGGTGTTCGACCCGTTCTTCACGACCAAGCCA
>JACQRC010000075.1 GCA_016206665.1 Candidatus Omnitrophota bacterium
GCCTAACACGATGTCAATGCTGCCCAAGATGACGACGGCATCGGCCACCTTGTGGCCGAGGCACAAATCTTCGAGGACGGTCAAATTGATGAAGCTGGGCGGCCGGACGTGGTAGCGGTAGGGATTCGCCGTGCCATCGCTGACGAGATAAAAGCCCAGCTCGCCCTTCGGCGCCTCGACGCGGCCGTAGACGTCGGTCTTCGGCGGCCGGAAGGTCCGCGGGGCCCTGGAGAATTGCCGGCCCTGCGCGCTGAGGTAGTCGCCTCCGGGAATCTCCTGCAGCGCCTGCTGCAAAATCTTGATGCTCTCGCGCATCTCGAGGATGCGGACATAGTACCGGTCGTAGACGTCCCCCACCGCGCCCAAGGGCACTTTGAAGGAAAATCGCGGATAGATGGAGTAGCCGTCAACCTTCCGAATGTCATAATTCACCCCGGAGGCGCGCAGCATGGGGCCGGTGATGCCGGAGCTCACGGCCAGGTCTGCCGGCAGGACGCCCACCCGCTGGCAGCGGGTTTTCAAGATTTCGTTGTCCGTCAGCAATCGTTCGAATTCGTCGAGAAAGGCGGGGTAACCGTCGACGAGTTTCCTGGCCTGCTCGACCCAACCCTCCGGCAGATCTTCGTGGACGCCGCCGAACCGGAAGTAGTTGCACATCATCCGGGCGCCGGAGGCGGCCTCGAACAAATCCAGAATCTTCTCGCGCTCGCGAAAGGCATAGAGGACCGGCGTGAAGAACGCCCCCAAGTCATTGAGCAGGAAACCGATGACCGCCGTGTGGTTGACGAGGCGCGTGAGTTCCGCCATGATGACGCGGATATACTGCGCGCGCTCCGGCACCGCAATGTTGGCGAGCCGCTCAACGGTGAGGGCCAGCGCGAAGTTGTTGCTCATCGAGTTGAAGTAGTCGAGCCGGTCGGTGAAGGGCATCGAGGCCATGTAGGTCATGCCCTCGGCAAGCTGCTCATGGTTGCGGTGCAGATAGCCCATCACCGGCTTGAGCTTCACCACCGTCTCGCCGTCGAGGATCGCCTGCATCCGGAAGACCCCGTGGGTGGAGGGATGCTGCGGGCCGAGGCTCACCTCCAGCGTCTGGGTTCCGATGGCGGTCTCAGCCACCGGACGTCTCCACACTGTCCTGGTCCTCCGGCACGTAATCCTTCCTCATGGGATGGCCCTCGAAGCCCTCCCACATCAGGATGCGGCGCAAATCCGGATGGCCGTCGTAGAGGATGCCGTAGAGATCGTACGATTCCCGCTCTTGAAATTCGGCGGCACGCCAGATGGCGACGACCGAGGGCTGGCGGGGGTTGTTCCGCGGCACGCGCACCTTCATCGTGAGCGGGCCGTGCTTCTTCTCCATCGAATAGAGCTGGTAGACCGTCTCCAGCCGCTCCGGCGGATAGTCAACCCCGCACAGGTTGGACAGAAAATCGAGCCGCCAGGCCGCCGAATTTTTGAGTTGCTTCGCCACAGCCGGCAGGTCTTTCGGCTCGACGATGAGCGCGCTCCCTTCGGCCTGGACCGTCACGCCGGGCAGCTGGGTTTCGATCTCGGCTTTGACCTGGGCAGGATCGATCATGCAGCGGCGGGGGCTTTCGGAGGTTGCGTGGCCGAACCACGCAACCCGCCGGGGATCGGTTGCCAGACGTCGGGGTTGTATGTCGGCACGAGACCGGCGGGTCCGTACTCCGGCACAGGGAATTCGCACGAGGCGTCCTGGCGATACCAGGCCACGCCCGCCAGATGTTGCCGGTCAATCTTCTGCTGCACCTTCATGAGGCCGTCGAGCAGGGCCTGCGGGGTGGGCGGGCAGCCTGGAATGTGCACATCCACGGGGATGTACCGGTCGATGCCGCGCAGGACGTTGTAGCCACGGTGAAACGGCCCGCCCGAGATGGCGCACGCGCCCATCGCGATGACGTATTTGGGCTCCGCCATCTGGTTGTAGAGCCGCACGATCTGCGGCGCCATCTTCTTGGTGACGGTGCCTGCGACAATCATCAAATCGGCCTGGCGCGGACTGGCGCGGAACAGCTCCGCGCCGAAGCGGGCGATGTCGTACCGGGCGCAGGCGGTGGCAATCATCTCGATAGCGCAGCAGGCCAGCCCGAACTGCATCGGCCAGATCGAGGAGCGCCGGCCCCAGTTGTAGAGGTCTTCGAGGGTCGTCACGACGATCCCCTGCTTGGCTAGCTCGCTCTTGAGTCCTTCCTCTACCGCCATTCGAGCACGCCTTTCAGCCACGCGTAGGCCAGCCCCACGCCGAGGATCCCGAGAAAGATGGCCATCTCCACGAGCGCCGCCGGCCCCAAGGCCCGAAACTGCACCGCCCAGGGATAGACGAAGAGCACCTCGACGTCGAAGATGACAAAGACGAGGGCGTAGAGATAGTACTGAACGCGAAACTGAATCCAGGGATCGCCGGTGGATTCGATGCCGCACTCGTAAGCGGCCTGTTTGATCCGTGACGGCTTCTTGGGTGCGACCAACTTGGCTAGGACGAGCGGCAGAATCGGAAAGATGATCGCCACGAGGGCGAACAGGCCCACGAAGGCGTATTGGGAGGCGTACTCAGAGTTCATGGCCACCTTGTCTGATTTCGGTCAAGTCGCCGGTCTACGATGTCGGGACGGTCTCGGCCTCGCGCGGCGCCTCAGTCTTCGGCGCCTGGGCCTGTGGCGGCTCTTGGCTCTTGCGGCGTTTCTGGTACGCCTCCCACGATGCGTAGTCGTCCAACTCCCAACACATCACGCGCCTCCAGTGAGTGGTTTGGTCGATGCGTCGAGCGGAGCCAGATGAGCCTCGATGATCTGCGGTACCTCTTCGAGCCTGACATGATGGTACCAGACGTTGTCGGGAAAGACCATGATGTTGGGGCCCTGCGCGCACAGGTCCTGGCAGCCGGATTGGGAGACGCGGATGCGGCCCTGGAGACGGTGGTCCTTCACGTACTGCTTGAGCGCATTCCGGATGGCGACGCTGTCGCGCTCCGAACAGCAGATGCCGGCGTCGCGGACATTCGTGCAGACGAAGAGGATTTTCTCGTAGGGAACGCTGGCTCGTTCCATGCGCTCTGGCAACCTCAGTCGAGTGGTTGGCGGCCGGGGTAGCCTTCTTCGAGACGGTGCCAGGTGGCGATCCGGTCCTCGCCGTCCTTCCAGCAGAGAAAGATCATCTCGCCGCCGCGCATGCTGTAGAAGTCGATCAGCCCCTCGTCGAGATCCTTCAGGAGGCAGCCGATCTGCTCGAAGGCCTTCAGGGTCGTCTGGAACTCGCGCACCCAGGCGTTGAGCTCATCGATCTCGCCGGTCAGCCGACCCTGCGCCTCGGCGGAGAGCTTCCCGTTCGGGCCCGCGGCGAGCAGCTCGGCGCAATCGATCTGGGCTTCCTTCGCGATGATTTTGGCGACGTGGGAGCGCAAGCCGCCGAGCAACTCGCGCACCTTGGGCAGGCAGGCGTTGGCCTCGTCGACGGTGAAGATTTTCGGCTCGAGCTCCGGCTGGTTCATGAGAAGAGATTGCAATCGGCAATCAGCAATCGGCAACCAGCATACGGTTTTTTGCTGACTGCTGATGGCTGACTGCTGATTGCTCTCAATCCAATAATCCTTGGAGCCGGTTGGCGGCCTGCAGGGCGATCAGATACTCCGCGTTGGCAGCGTAGGCGCTGCGGTAGGCCTCGATCGCCTGGCGCCAGTGCCCCTGATGCTCGTAGATCCGCCCCAGATTGAAATGCGGGAAACAGTGACAGTCGTACCGCTTGGCGCGGATCGCCCGCTCGAGCCAGGGCACCGCCTCATCGAGCCGGCGCAATTCGATGTAGTAGGCGCCGATGTCATTGTAGGGGTTGCCGAACTCCGGGTCAATCTGGATCGCCTTGAGGCACTCCTGGATCGCCTCCTCGTAGCGGCCCTGCATGCTGTAGGTCCAGCCCAGGAAGGTGTAGGCTTCAGCGGTGGGAAAGAGTTCGAGGGATTTGCGGTAGCAGGCGATGGCCTCAACGTACCGGCCGCGCATCTGCCGCTTGTAGCCGCGCTCGAAATAGACGCGGGCCAATTGCTGTGGTTCGGCGACCGCCATGGGCCGGCTCAGGCCTTACGCGTTGAAGGAGGTGCCGCAGCCACAGGAGTGCTTCGCGTTGGGATTGTTGAAGGCGAAGCCGCTCCCCATCAAGTTGGAGACGTAGTCGATGGTTGTGCCGTCGAGGTAGAGGTGGCTCTTGGGATCGACGAAGACCTTGACCCCGGCCGTCTCGAAGGTCTGGTCATTTTCCTTCGGCTGGGCCTCGAAACCCATGACATAGGTGAGACCGGAGCAGCCGCCGCCCTTGACGCCGACCCGCAACGCCAACCCCGGCGTTTTCTCCTGCTCTAAGAGTCGCTTGACTTCCTTGACGGCATTCTCGGTGAACTGGATCATCCACTGCCTCCTCTATACAGCGCCCGTTGGCGCAGCGCGGCGATGATGGGCGCGTTGGCTGAGGGCATATTATACGGCGTCAAGTGCCGAGCGTCAACCCAACGAAAGCCCGCGCAATCGAGCGCGCGGGGCCGGCCGCTGAGGATCCGGCATCGGTGGACATGAAGCTCCACCACACGATCGGAATAGTTGTACGTCAGCCGCCGCCACGCGCGGATCTCACCCAAGACCACACCGAGCTCCTCCTGAGCCTCGCGCCGCAGCGCGGCCGCCGGGCTTTCTCCCACCAGGCACTTCCCACCCACAAATTCCCAGTACCCGCCCAGGTGGTCGCCAGCTTTGCGCTGGGTGAGCAGAATCTTGCCGTCCTGCTCAATGATGCCGACGGCGACTTCGTATCGGGGTTTCGCGAGACCTCTTACCATTGCACGCTCAGTTGGGTCCCGACGACGTGATTGCTGCTCCAGTCGTGACGCGCGCCGAGCAGGCTTTGCAGCATGTAATACACATCAACGCTCACCTTCGCTCCGCAGGCTTGCGTCACAGGGATGACCGCTCCCACAAACAGCCGGTTTTGATTCCAGGCGTCGCGGGTGTCGTTGTAGAACAGGTCATCCGCGACGTAGGGTGTGAGTTTGTGTCCAGCCACCGATGCAGGATAGGCTACCTTCGGCATCAGCCGAAACTCCCATTCCTGCTCCCCAGCGCTGCCCTGGATGGCCTTCAGCGCCAAGCGTCCCCGCAGGGACAGATTCAGGGGACCGATGGTTGTCTTGGGCGTGATGTCCAGTTCTCCCGTGTGTTCCTCGCGCGGCTTGCCGGAGGATTCGTTCCGAACAAACAGGTAGTTCATCCCAATCTGGAGATGCTGCGATGGCTTCCAGCGCACGCCCTGCCGGTACTCGTGGTAAAACAGCTCACCCGCGTCATCGCGGATCCGGATTTCCGGCCGAAAGAAGAGTTCCCACCGCGTCCCGAGCTGCTTGCTCAGCTCGACGGTTTCCCACGTCTGGAAGTCGTCTCTGGCCCACGCCGATGATCCGGTCAGCATAACGGCGGCCACCACGAGCCAGACCCACTCCTTACGACGCATCGCCGCAGGCTCCCGTATTGGTCAGGGGATACGACCGGCAGAGCCGTCGCAGACAGCACGTCGGACACGCTGGCCGCTTGGCCGTGCAGACCATCGCTCCCAAGTCCATCATCGCCTCATTGAAATCGCCCGCCCGCCCCTGCGGGATGAGCGACGCGGCGAGTTTCGTCAGGCGTTTCTGCGTCGTGCGCTGTGCGGGATCGCCGCGCACGCCGAAGACGCGGCGCAGGACCCGGATGACATTGGTGTCCAGGGCCGGCACCGACTGGTTGTACGCGATGCTCAAGATCGCTCCTGCGGTATACTCCCCCACGCCATCCATCGCGATCAACTCATCATACCGCTCCGGCACCCGACCGTCATATCTGGCGACCGCCTCCCGGGCGATGGAGCGCAGCCGGGCCGGCCGATAGTTGTACCCCAATGGATACCATTCCTTTTTCAGCGTCTTCAAGTTCGCCTTCGCCAGATCGTGCACCGTCGGATACCTCGCGACGAACTCCTCGAATTTGGGGGCGACCCGGTCGACCTGGGTCTGGTGCAGCATGATCTCCGAGACGAGGATTTTGTATGGATCCTTCGTGCGGCGCCAGGGCAGATCCCGCTTGTGGCGCGCGTACCAGGCGAGCAGCCGCCGCGTGAACTGCCTGCGCCGGTGGATCTCCGTCTGCATCATGCGCGCTTCCGGTGGCTGCTCAAAAATCCCAGCATCTGCTTGAGCGGCATCGTGTTGATGACGTCCTCTTTCCCCAGCCATCCCTTCCGGGCGATGCCCACGCCATAGACCGTGTCGGCGATGCCCAAGACCGAGTGGGCATCCGGATTGATGCTCACCTTGACACCCTGCGCCTTGACAGACTGGCACATCCGCCAGTCCAGGTCGAAGCGGTGGGGGTTGGCGCTGAGCTCGATGACCACGCCTAACTCCTGGGCCGCGTCGATGACGCGCGTGAGATCAACCTGGTATTCATCGCGGGCCAACAGCAGCCGCCCGGTCGGGTGCGCCAGGATGGTGACGCGCGGGTTGCGCATCGCGGTGATGATGCGCCGGGTCATCTTCTCCCGCGGCATGTTGAAGCCGGTGTGCACGGCGGCGATCACAAAATCGAAACCGTCCAGCACGTCGTCAGGGTAATCAAGGCTGCCGTCGCCTAAGATGTCCACCTCGGCGCCTTTGAGGACCCGCAGGCCCGTCAGATGCGTGTTCATCCGGTCGATCGCCTGATGCTGCTTCCGCAGCCGCTCGATGCTCATGCCGTGAGCGTAGGAGGCTGACTGGCTGTGGTCGGAGAGGCCGAGGTACTCATAGCCGAGCCGCTGCGCCCCCTCGACCATCGCTTCGAGGGAGGCGGTGCCGTCGCTCTCCGTCGTGTGCGTGTGGAAGGTGCCGCGGATGTCGTCCGGCTCGATGAGTTTCGGCAGCCGATGCTCTGCTGCGGCCTCGATCTCCCCCATATTTTCCCGCAGCTCGGGCGGCATCCAGTCGAGCCCCAACGCCAGATAGATGTCCGCCTCATCGTTGCACGGCACGCGCCGGGTGCCCTTGAAGAGGCCGTACTCGTTGAGCTTCATCCCGCGCTTGATGGCCCGCGAGCGCAGCGCCACGTTGTGTTCCTTGCTGCCCGTAAAATAGAGGAGCGCCGCAGGAAACTCAGCGTCGCCGACCAACCGGATGTCGCACTGGATGCCCGTCTTCAACAGGACGCTGGATTTGGTCCCGCCCTCGGCGAGGACGCGCTCGACCTGAGGGAAGGCGGTGAACCGGCGCATGATCTCGTCGCTCTCGGTGCCGGTCGCCAGGATATCCAGGTCGCGGATCGTCTCGCGATGGCGGCGCAGGCTGCCGCAAATCTCCAGCCGGTGAATCTTCTTGTCCTTGCGCAGATAGTCCAGGACGGCTTGGGCGGCGGCCAGGGCGTCGTCGTACAGATGCCGCTCCTCGTGCTGCTTGACGAAGGCGAGACCCTTCAAGATATTGTCCTGAGTTTTCTCGCCGAAGCCTTCGAGCGTGAGCAACTTGTTGTCGCGGCAGGCCCGCCCTAACTCGGCCAGCGACTTGATGTGCAATTTGTCCCACAGGGCCTTGACCCGCTTCGGCCCCAGCCCCTGAATGCGCAGCATCTCCAGCACGCCTTCGGGAATCGACCGTCGGAGCTCGTCGTAATACTTCAGCTTGCCCGTAGTGACCAGTTCGGTGATCTTCTCGGCCAGGCCCTCGCCGATCCCGCGCACCGAGCGCAACTGGCCGGTCTTGACCAAGGCGTTGATGTCCGTGGAGAGGCCGTCAATGGTGCGGGCGGCATTCTGGTAGGCGATGCACTTGAACCGATTCTCGCCCTTCAGCTCGAGGAAGGTGCCAATTTCTTCGAGGACGGCGGCGACCGATTTGTTATCGATGGTGGGCATGGCGAGTGACTAGTGATTAGTGACCAGTGACTGGTGAAGCACTACCTGCGCACGCGTACCTGAACGCCGGCTTGGGACTCGAGGACGGTGATGACCGAGGAATAATCCAGCTCGTTCTTGCTCGAGGCCGCGGCCTGACGAAACAACGACTCGACCGTTTCGGTCACAGGCAGCGGGACGCGGGCCTCGCGGCCGAGACCGAGGACGAGGCGCACATCCTTGTGCATGTGCTTGAGGGCGAAGTTGACGGAGAAATCACCCTGGAGAATCTTCTGGGCCTTCCTGCCGTACCAGGGCGACTGCAATCCGCCGGTCGCGATGACATCGAGCATCTGCGGCACGTCGAGCGCGAGTTTCTGGGCGAGGACCGCGCCCTCGGAGAGGGCCGCCATCATGTGGGCGAGGATCATGTTGACGACCAGTTTCATCGCGGCGCCCGACCCCACCTCACCCGCATGAATGGGCTTGCCCATCGCCTGAAAGACAGCGAGCGCGCGCTCATAGCTCTCGCGCCGGCCGCCCACCATGATGACCAGGGTCCGTTCCTCGGCCGGCTGCTTGCTGCCCGATACCGGGGCGTCCAAGAAGTCGCCGCCCTGCGCGCGCACCGCCTGGGCCATCCGCCTCGAGGTCGCCGGGTCAATGGTGCTCATGTCGATGACGATCTGTCCGGCGCGCAACGACTCAGCCACACCGCCGGGACCGGCGATGACCGCCTCGACATCCTGTGGTGTTGCGACCATCGTGATGACGAGCTCGCTCTGCCGGACGAGGGCCGCGATCGTTGGGGCGACCGCGGCTCCTGCGCGCGCCAGCGGCTCGGTCTTGGCCTGCGTCCGATTCCAGACCGTCAGGGAACAGCCGGCTTGAAGGACGTTGAGCGCCATGGGCGTGCCCATGGTCCCCAGACCGATGAAGCCGACGCGAAGGGGATTGTTCATGGACGCATCAAACAAACCACGAAAGCACCTGCCTGCCCCTTAGCCCAAGGGGCAGGCTGGCGAAACCGCACGAAATCACGAAAACGTCGTTTCGTGGTTTCGTGACCTTTCGTGCTTTCGTGGTGCGCTTTAAGTGTTATGCCCACTTGATGCTGCAGCCGATGGCGTGGGTCTCGGCCTCTTTGGGCGCCTTCTTCGCGAGAATGGCGTCGATCGCCTCGCGCAAATAGCGGCGCTTCACCTTCGAGGGTTCCTGCGTGTTGTCGTCGATCGCGCCGGTGTAGCGCAGCGTGCGCTCGTGGTCGAAGAGGAAGATGTGCGGCGTGCGCTCCGCGCCATAGGCCCGCGCGACCTGCTGCGTCTCATCGCGCAGGTACGGGAAATTGAACTCCTTCTGGGCGGCCCAGCGCTTCATGTTGTCGAAACTGTCCTCAGGGTGATTGATCGTCTCATTCGAGTTGATCCCCACCACCGCCACGCCGCGGTCGGCGTAATCGCGGGAGAGTGCGATGATCCGGTCGATCGTCGCCTTCACATACGGACAGTGGTTGCACATGAAGATGACCACGATGGCCGGCGCATCGCTGAAACTGTTCAGCGAATAGCTCCGCCCGTCGACGCCCGGCAGGGAGAACGGCGGTGCGGTATGACCGAGCTTGAGTGCCATGGAAGACCTCCCCGGTGTCAGGTGGCTTCGTACTGGTGCAACTGCTCCAGGAACGCGAAGAGCTTGGGAAAGACCCGCAGGCGGTAGAGGATGAGCGACAGCGCGGTGGCCGCGAGCAGGATGTAGAAGTGGTGATGCCAGTAGGGCGCCAGAAAGACGAGCAGGAGCGCATAGATCGCCGCCGCATCCATGCAGGCCATGGAGAGGATGACCATGGCCGTGGCGCGTCCGCGCTGAAACTGCGCCAGCGTGCGCTGGGTATCGCGGTTGACCTCATGCTGGAGGCGTCCTAGAATCTCCTGAGGACGGAAGGTAGCGAAGTGCCAGAGCCATCCGAGGGCCAGCGTGGCCATGCCGCCGGCCGTCAGGATGGTGACCGCCATGGGCGAGGACCAGGTGTAGTGGTACGGCTTGCCGTAAATGGCGAAGAGCCTGGCCACGGCCCAATAGACGGTGATGGCGATCAGGAAGGACCACCAGATGACCTTCAAAAACTGCCGCTGGCTCTCGACCGTCGTCACGCTTCCCGGAGCAGATGATGATGCCATCTCAGGCAGCCCTCCGCAAGGATACATAGGCGACCGCCAATCCCACATAGGCGATCCACGAAACACCCAGGGCGACGCCGGCCCAGGCCCCCGGCGCCATCCCCGGCGGCAGACGGCGCGGCAGCCATCCGTAATTCAGCCACAAGAGCGCGCCGGTGAAGATGACCGTGCCCACGAAGCCGATGACGGCGGAGAGCAGAATCAGCGGTCCCGGTTCCTCGTGCCACATCGTCACCGAAGTGATCACGGTCAGAATCGCCAGCCAGATGTGATACCACTGCCGCGTTGAGAGCCGGCGCGCCGCGGGGAAGGCGTGGTACAGCACGTCGGTGTGGATGCGGCTCACCGCATCGGCGGTGGTGAGCCACGTATCCGACAGAAAGGCCGCCGCGACGAGGAGAAACAGGATGCGGCCGGCCATCCCCCAACTCGCCTCGAAGAACCGGCTCTGCACCACGGCCAGTTCGTATTTGTCCGGCAGCAGTCCCTGCGGATGGAGCAGCGCGTAGGCCAGCAGGCAGGTCATCAGCGTTGTGGCGATATTGCCGAAGATACCGATCCCGCTGTCCACGACCAGAAACCGCCGCCAGGAGCGCAGCGCCGCCAGCGAGGCGCGCGAATTGTCAGGCGCGCAGCCGGTCCCGCTGGTCGCGCGCGCGGCCATGCCGCTGCCCTTCTCGCGCAGCCAGTAGGAATAGAAGAGCGTCCAGAACCCGCCCAACCCCGCGAAGGTGATCGCGGTGAGCAGCTTGGTCGCATCCGCCGGATCCCAGGGTCGGGGCAACGGATGCTGCGGCACAACGAGCCCGCGCAGAAACGCCGGCACCGCCTGGCGCACCGTCGGATGGCTGCAGGCCAACACCAACCCCACGACGGTGACGAGGGCCACGACGAGCATCAGACGCTCAATGAACCAGTAGAGCCGCCGGCTGGCCAGCATGGCGGCGAGCAGCACCGCCATGGAGAGGTAGGCCCAGCAGAGGGTTTGGCCGCGTTCATCCCAGCCGGGCGGAAAGTTGGTGAGCGCGGCCAGCGACGTCCCGCCGGCCGAGGCGAAGGCGCCGAACCAGAGAAATGACGCCGCCATCATGACCCACAACCCGACGGCAAAGTACCGGTTGAGCCGCAGAAATCCCTGGAAGATGCTCTCGCCCGTCGCCATCGTGTAGTAGCCGATGGCGTAGTTGACCGGATACTGCAACAGGCACGCCGGCAGCAGCAGACACAGGAAGGCGAGCCCGTATTTCGCGATGATGTAGGGCCACCAGATCAGCTCCGAGCTGCCCTGGGCGAGCGCCATCCAGACCACGCCGGGACCGAGCGCGGCAGCCCACCCTGGGAAGGACGGCAGCGCCGCCGGCTTCCACGCCGGCAGGCGGCCCCACCGCTGATTATTGTCCAAAGGAGCTCAAATCGGTCCGCTCCGCGTCGGTGGCAAACTCCGGCTGCAGGATCGGCTGATAGTCGTAGGGAACCGACAGCGGAAAGGTCACGAGGTCGTAGCCGCCGGCGAGCAGGCGGACGCAGCCCACCCCTGCCCCGCGGATAATTCCCCATGACAATCCGATACCGGCGCCCTCCTCCTGGGTCACGAAGTAGGCCTCGCGTGGAATCTCCACCACGCTCATGAACACATTCGCGAAGCCGCGGCCCAGCTTGTGGACGATCTTCTCCCAGCGCGTGGGTTCCACGCTGACCGCCCTCGAGCCGGCCCCGAGTGACAGACAGCCTAACAGCGCGGCCACGATGAGCGTGGCGGGGTGCGGCCTCGTCATGAGGGCGGCGCGCCCCGGCGGAACAGGTGGGTCAGAATCGCCTTTTTGACCTGGGTGATCGCCTTCGTGACGTTGATCCCGCGCGGACACGCCTCCGTGCAGTTGAAGATGGTGCGGCACCGAAAGACCCCTGATTCCTTCGCCAGGATATTCAGGCGGGTGGTCTGCCCCTGGTCGCGGCTGTCGAAGATGAACCGGTGCGCCTGCACGATGGCGGCCGGACCCACGTACTGGTCGTTCGCCCAGAAGGAGGGGCAGGAGGTGGTGCAGGCGCCGCACAGGATGCATTTCGTCGTATCCTCGAACCGGTCCCTCTCCTTCGGGTCCTGGCGATGCTCCCGCAGGGGCGGCGTGGCCGGGCTGATCAGATACGGTTTGATGCTGCGGTATTTCTCGAAGAAGCCTTCCATGTCGACGATCAGATCCTTGATCACCGGATAGCCCCGCATCGGCTCGACGGTGATCGGCTGGTCCACCTCCTTGACGAGCACCTTGCAGGCCAGCCGGTTGCGGCCGTTGATCAGCATCGCATCCGAGCCGCAGATGCCGTGGCCGCACGAGCGCCGGAAGGCGAGCGTGCCGTCCTGATACCACTGGATGGCGTGCAGGCAGTCGAGCACGCGGTCCGTGGGCTCCGCCTCGACCTCAAACTGGTCCCACCGGGCAGGGGCGGATTCGGTCGCGTCGGATCGCTTCACGCGCAGGGTGACGCGCATCGTCAGTACTTGCGCTCCTGCGGCTGAAACCTGGTGATCTTCACCGGCTTATACTTGAGTGTCAGCCGGACGCCGTCGATGTACGCGAGCGAGTGCTTCAGCCAGTTCACGTCGTCACGCTTGGGAAAATCCTCACGACAATGAGCGCCGCGCGATTCGGTGCGGGCCAACGCCGCCGTCACCGTCGCCCACGCCAGATCCAGCAGGCAGCCCAGTTCCAGGGTCTCCTCCAGCTCCATGTTGAACCGCGCGCCCTTGTCCATCAGCTCCACACGCTCGAAGCGGCGGCGCAGCTCCTCGATCCGGGCGAGCGCCTGGCGCAGGGTCACGTCGGTGCGAAAGACGGAGGCGTGGTCCATCATCGCCTGCTGCATCTCATCCCGCAGCACCGCCGCGCGCTCGCCGCCGCGGTTCGACCGCAACCGCTCCAGGATGGCGTGGGAGGGTTCCTCGGCATCCTGTGGCAGCGCGGGCCAGGGTGCGTGTTTCGCGTAGGCGCCGAGATGCCGGCCGCCGCGGCGGCCGAAGACGACGATATCGACGAGCGAGTTCGTGCCCAACCGGTTCGCCCCATGGACCGATACGCAGGCGCACTCGCCCGCCGCGTAGAGACCGGGGAGCACCGTGTTCCGTTCATCAATGACCACGCGCGCCTCCACGTCCGTCGGAATCCCCCCCATCGCATAGTGGGCGGTCGGCTGGACCGGCATCGGCTCCTTGACTGGGTCGATGCCCAGATAGGTGCGCACAAAGTCGGCGATGTCCGGCAGTTTCGTCTCCACTACCTCGCGGCCCAGATGGGTCGCATCGAGCAGGACGTAATCCTTGCCGCCCACCCCCCGGCCTTCGCGGATCTCCATGTAGATCGCCCGCGAGATCATGTCGCGCGGCGCCAAATCCTTCAGCGTCGGCGCATACCGCTCCATGAACCGATCGCCCCGGCCGTTGCGCAGGATGCCGCCTTCGCCGCGCACGCCCTCGGTAATCAGGATGCCTAACTTGTAGATGCCGGTGGGATGGAATTGGAAGAACTCCATATCCTCCAGGGGAATCCCGCGCCGCAGCACGAGCGCGGTGCCGTCGCCGGTCAGGGTATGGGCGTTGGAGGTGACCTTGTACATCCGGCCGAAGCCGCCGGTGGCGAGCAGGACGCCCTTGCAGTGGAAGACGTGCAGCTCGCCGGTGCGCATCTCATACGCCACCAGTCCGGCCACCTGCCCGTTGGCTACCAACAGATCCATCGCATGGTACTCGTCGAAGAAGACGACGCCCTGCTTGATGCACTGCTGGTAGAGGGTCTGCAGGATCATATGGCCGGTCCGGTCGGCCGCGTAGCAGGCGCGGCGCACCGGCTCCTGGCCGAATCCCTTCGTGTGGCCGCCGAACCGGCGCTGGTCGATCCGCCCATCCTGGGTCCGGTTGAAGGGCAGGCCCATATGCTCCAACTCGTAGACGACCTCGACCGCCTCGCGGCACATCACCTCGACCGCGTCCTGGTCGGCGAGGTAGTCGCTGCCCTTGACCGTGTCGAACATGTGCCATTCCCAGGAATCCTGCTCGCAGTTGCCCAGCGCGGCGCCGATGCCTCCCTGCGCGGTGCCGGTGTGGGAGCGCGTGGGATAGAGCTTGGTGACGACGGCGCACTTGGCGAGCTTCGAGGCCTCGAGCGCGGCCATCAATCCGGCCCCGCCTGCGCCCACAATCACCGCGTCAAACTGATGATGGACGGCCATTTATGCCCCGACCGGTGTGAAGGCGAGGACGACGATCGAGCCGATGCCCCAGAGGAAGGTGCCGCCCACAAACAGCGCCATGAGCAGCATCAATCGCACCACATCGTGGTCCACATAGTCATCGATGATGGTGCGCAGCCCGTTGACCCCGTGCAGGAGGGCGAGGGTGAGCAGCGCCCAGTCGTACCACCGCCAGAAATTGAAGGTGGTCGAGTACCGCTGGGCGACAAACTCGTAGCTCACCTCCTCGACGGAGTGGACCATGTGCATGATGGCCAGGTGACCCAGGGCCAACGCGAGCAGCGCCAGGCCGGAGAGGCGCATGAAGAGCCACCACCACAGCTCCAAGCCGCCCTGCGGACGCTCGTGGACGGAGGCGCGCTTCTTTTTCCTCCGACTCATCGGAAGAGGGAGCGCAGCATGAAATAGGCTCCGGGAAGAAACAGCAACGTGAAGAGGATCATGACGCCGTAGAAGAGATGGCGCTGGTAGGTAGCCCCGTCGTCCCAGAAATCGATGATGGTGATGCGGATGCCGTTTAAAGCGTGGTAGAGGACGGCGGCGAACAGGCCGACCTCCAGGGGACGAAACCACGGCAGCTTGTAGATGTTGACGATGTGGTTGTAGGTCTCCGGCCCCCACATCACGAGCATCGTGTCAAGGATGTGGAGCGCCAGAAAGAGCAGGATCCCCACCCCGGTGAGCCGGTGGAAGATCCACGACCACATCCCCTCGCGACCACGATAGAGCACGGAAGACCTCGCTGGCTGACAGTTGAGGATAACAAATTTCCTGGGGACGGTCAAGGAAGGCTACCACTTGCTTGATGTGGCGTTTACAACTTTCCACGGCCCTGCTACAATACGCACCATGGCGCAGCGTTACAAGACGGTCGTCGAGCGGATTGACCAGCTCTCCTTCAACGTCAAGGCCTTCCGGCTGCGGCTGCAGGAGCCGCCGGCCATGGCCTTTACACCAGGCCAGTTCATCATCGCCCATGTCCCCAAGAACGGCCAGGTGGTCAAACGCGCCTACTCGATTGCCAGCCCGCCGCAGGACGAGGGTGTGATCGAGCTCTGCCTGCAGATCGTCGAGGGGGGCGCCGCCTCCACCTACTTCAACAACCTCACGGCAGGATCCACCGTCACCCTCGACGGCCCGCACGGCAAGTTCACCCTGCCCGAGCCGCTGACCGATGATCCGGTCTTTCTGGCGATGGGCACCGGCGTAGCTCCCTTCCGCAGCATGCTCCGCGATCTGTTGCGCCGCGGGGTGCGGCGCGAGCTCTGGCTCTTGCTCGGGGTCCGCTTCGAGCATGCGATCCTCTACCACCAGGAATTCCAGCAACTCGCGCGGGAGCACGCCAATTTCCATTACGTCCCCACCGTCAGCCGGCCCACCAGCCCCCAGGCCTGGCCGGGCGAAGTCGGCCACGTCCAGGACTCCTTCAAGCGGCACATCACCGACTATACCCAGAAGCGGATGTACGTCTGCGGATTTCTCCAAATCGTGAAGGACGTCGTCAAGGACTTGACCGCGTTAGGCGTTCCGAAGGAACAGGTCCACTATGAAGAGTGGTGAACGTTCGATGTGCGGTTACGATGTGCGAAGTGCGTTACGATGTGCGAAGTGGGAGGTGCGGTAAATGCCGCACATCGCATCTCCCACATCGAACCGCACTTCGCACCTCTTCACCGCATTTCGCACTTCGAAGAAGCGTGGTCACCGCTTGCTCACCATTGGCCATAGTCCGGACCCGGACGACGCCTTCATGTTTTTTGCGCTGACGCAGGGCAAGCTCCGCCTGGAGGGCTTTCGGATTCGGGAGGTCTTGGCAGATATCCAGTCCTTGAACGAGCGAGCGATGCGGGCGGAGTTGGACGTGACCGCCATCTCCGCCGCCGCCTACCCGTACGTCGCCGAGGACTACGGCATCCTGGCCAGTGGCGCCAGTGTCGGGCGCGGCTACGGGCCGGTGGTCGTGGCGACCACGCCGCTCTCCCCCGGCGCCCTCCGGGGACGCCTCGTGGCCATTCCAGGCCCGCTCACGACGGCCGCGCTGCTGCTGCGGCTCTACGCGCCTGGCGTGAAGACCGTCATCATCCCCTTCGACCGGATCATGTCAGCGGTCAAGCGCGGACAGGTGTCGGCCGGCGTGGTCATCCATGAGGGGCAGCTCACCTTTGCGCAGCAGGGCTTTCACGAAGTCCTGAATCTCGGGAAGGCCTGGGAGCAGGAGACGGCTCTGCCGATTCCGTTGGGGCTGGATGTGGTCAAGCGATCCCTGGGCGCTGCCATCATGGGACGGATCAGCCAGGGGCTTTCGGCGAGCATCCGCTACGCCCACGCCCATCCGAGGCCTGCCGTCGCCTACGCCATGACATTCGGCCGCGGATTGCCCAGGAAACTCACCGAGGAGTTCGTGCAGATGTATGTGAACGCAGATACCGTCGCACTCGGCGATGACGGTGTCCAGGCGCTCAAACTGCTCTTCCGCCGCGCCCACCAGCGCAAACTGATTCCCTGTAATCCCCACGTAACCCTTATTTAATCAGTGATGCCAGTGATAAAAACATGATTACGGTGATAAAGCCGGTTCTATCACCGTAATCACGTTTTCATCACCGTAATCACCGAATTTCACACGTTCTTCTCGAGGCGACCCAGACGTAGGCTCGTTCAATCAGCCAGGGACTGCCCGGCAGGTGCCGCATCAGCCACGCCGGCAGTCGACCCCATGGCAGCAGGCCGACGACCGTTGGGATGGCCTGATCCCCGTGCTCGATGCGACTGTCAGGATGGACCAGGTGGAAGGACTGGCGGAAACCCGGGCCGATACGCGCCTCCCACTCTTTCGCCTGGGGGTCGTCAAACGCGAGCGTCCGGATGCGCTCCCGCCGGTCCCACGCCTTCACCTGCTGGGCGAAGGCCGTGCACAGGCTGCACTGGCCGTCGTAGAGAAGAAGATAATGGAACGACGCATGGGAAACCATGGGCTACAGGAAGGCGGCAGGGGTGGCGAGGGTGTGCGGCGGAGCCGGCGTAGAGCCCGCCGAGCGGGCATGGTGTCCCGCCGCAGGCGGGAC
>JACQRC010000077.1 GCA_016206665.1 Candidatus Omnitrophota bacterium
GGCCCATGCGGCCGACGCCGACTACGCCCGTTCGGAGCCGACGGGCAGATAATTCAGGAGAATCTCGGCGCCGCTCTGACGCAGCACCCGCCGGACATCGACCGGGCGCTTCTTGGCGACAACGAAGGTGCGCTTTGCCGGATACCGGTGCATGTGGGAGGCGATGCCGTCGAGGACCGGTCCCATTTGCACCGTGATTCCATAGCGCGGGAGATGCTGGTAGAACTGCAGGGTGCAGTTCGGCGGCGCAAAGCAGGCCCGCTCGAGCGGCCGGCCCACCTTGCGTGCGTCCACATCGAAAGCCGCCACCACCTGGATATCCGACGGGGCGTAGCCCTGGATGGTGTTGTTCAGCAGGCCGGGCAAGGGCCGCCCCGTAGGGGCGCGCCGTTCCTGCGTGGCATAATAGGCGAGGCCCTGCAGCAGCGAGGAGGCGCAGTTGCCCACCCCGACGACGGCAATGCGAATCGATGCGCGTTTCATATCATCATATTATAGGGCGAATCCACGACGGAAAGCAAGCATAAACTCATGTCAGACAGACCAGGTGCGCGCCTCGAAATCGGCCGCCGGCAGGGTAATGTGGAAGCTCTCGCGCTCCGGCAGTTGGGCGAGGAGCTGAGCGCCCTGTTCCAGGCTGAGGCTAACGAAGAGCGAATCGCCGGGTTGGACTCCCAGCGACTGAAAACTGATGCCGAGCTCCACGATCGTCCCGACCGCCACCGAAGCGAGCCAGCCGACCGGTTCCCACGGTCCACCGCGCGCGTCTTGTTTGAGCAGGCGCGCGGTGCATGGATGCTGTGACAGGTCGAGTTCGATCCGACGCGGCTGGGGCCCGAAGGTCAGGACGAGCCTGAGTGGCGTGTCGGACGCAGCGGCGGCCGTCCAGCGGCCATCGATGCGGCAGTAGAAGGACTGCAGGTCGTAGCCGTACAGCCAGGCGGTGATCGGAGACTCGGCGCGATGCATCGCGCCCAGGGGCGACGCCAGGAGTCCGGCGCCAAACCATTCAAAGTAGGTCGTCTCCCGGCCGTCGATCGTCGGGGTCATCAGGCCGGTGGGCTCGCGTCGCGGTTTGAGCTCACGCGAGGCGATGGGCCGGCGCAGGAGCTCAGGCACCGGCAGGCCGAGGAAAAGGTAGACGTTGGCCGCGTGGGCGCGGAACAAGGCGTCAAATTGATCATCCTGCGCCGAGGAATGATCGTCGCCGAACCACCAGTTCCAGTCGCTGCCTTCGGCGGCCAGCAGCGATTGCCAGGCCCGCTGGACGCGGGGCGCGGACTCTTGATCCGGATGCTGAGCCAGAAAGGTCGTCAGCGCCTCCCGCGCAGCCGCCACGCACTCCCACGCGCGGTTCTTGTCCGGATGGCCAATCCACGTGGCGAAGTTCGCCCCGATCCACGAGCCGGGAAACAACTTCGGCAGGAGGTCCCACGCCTGGGTCGGCGCCACGTGTTCGAGGAATTCTGAGACGGTCACCGCCCGGAATCGCGGGTCAGCATTCAGCACTGCGTAGAGCGCGTTGAGGAAGGCTTCCGCGTCGCGGGGATACTGCTCCCAGGCGTTCTCTCCATCAAGGATGATCGATGCCAGATGGGGCCCGGGCTGGTCGACAAGTTCCTGCCGAATGCGCGACAGCCGTTGCAGGAAATCCTCGACGGCCTTTTGCGGCTCCCATCGGGCGTAGGCAAACCCGAGCAGATCGGAGAGCGTGCGATCCCGAAACAGGATGACGACCTCATTTCTTCCCTGCCGGGCGCGGTAGGGTCGGTAGAGCAGCCGGGGACGCCGCGGCTCCCCTAACGATCGCCACAAAATCTCCTCATCCGTGGCGATCCAGCGGATGCCCTGCTCGGCCAGCAGCGGGATGATCTCCTCCGACACGCTGCCCTCCGGCGGCCAGAGGCCTTTGAGGGGCGCTGAGAAGCGAGCCTGGTAGTAGCGCACGGCCTGCTCGAGCTGCCGCCTGGCGTCCTCCGGGTGGTTGAAGGCGGTGGCGGGCAGCACGACGCGCGGCAGCGCCACGCGCGCCGACTCGAGATGACAGAGCAACGGAAGAATCGGATGGTAGTAGGGCGAGACCGTGATTTCCACCTGTCCGCGCGATTGCGCCTGCTGATAGGCCGGCAGGATGCGCTCTAACAGCTCCAGGTGGGCGTTGAGGACGATCACTTTCTCCTCTTCGGTGAAATGCCCTCCTTTGGCGGCGAGGGCCACGAGCCGCGGGTCCTGCTCACGCAGTGAGGGGTCAATCCAGGCGAGGTTGAACCAGACCTGCAGGTCACGGTACTCCTGCTCGGTGAACCGCCCGCGCGCCTGGGCCAGCCGCTCCTCGCTCACCACATACCCGCGCTTCGCCAGCAAATCATGGTACCGCGGATGCGGCTTGACCATCTGGTCCCAGTTGGCAAAGAAGAAGTTCCGCAGCACAAAGGTCTGCTCGTCAGCCGTGAGCTGGCCGGCAGGTTTGCGCGCGAGCTCCAGGTACCGGTCCGTGCCTTGCGTCGGTGGAAGATAGGACTCAATTTGTTCCAGGAGTGACGGGACCAGATTGAAGGTGGCATGGACATTCGGGTGGGCCTCGAGGCGCAGGACCATGTCCAGGTAGTCCTTCACGCCATGCAACCGGACCCACGGTAGAGACGTCTCCCCTGTCCGCAGGTCGCGGTAGTAGGGCTGGTGCATGTGCCACACGAAGGCGAGATAGAGCGGCTCAGCGGGCAGAGACATGGTGAAGAAGTGACTAGTGACTAGTGACTAGTGATAAGGAGAGAACGGTAATCAGGAGCACGGGAACAGCAGCCTCCATTTTTCAGGGAAACGTACGCGGAGTGTCCAGTGACTAGTGATGAGTGACCAGTGAAAAAACGAACCCCCGATGGAGGTCATCCACCGGGGGTTCGCCTGAAGCGTGCTAACCGGATCGCTTAGAAGCTGACCTTCAACGACGTGACGAGCTCCTGGGCAATGTCATCGAACGGGCTGCGGAAGACACTGCCTGGCCAGAAGATGCCGTAGATCAACCCGAGCTGCACATCCTCGGTGTAGGCATACTTGGCCTGCACATCCCACTCGGTCCCGGCAAAGTGCTGCCGCTTCTGACCGGTCTGCGGGATGTAGCCCTTGTCGAGGATGAACCA
>JACQRC010000076.1 GCA_016206665.1 Candidatus Omnitrophota bacterium
GGCTTCTTCCATGGCGAGCTCGATGACCTTCTTCGTCTTCGGCGTGAAGGGAATATCACCGGACACGACGGTGGTGGGTCCCGGCTGCACGAGTTTTTCGACCTCGAGCCGGATCTTCTCAGAACTCAGGCCCAGTTTCTGCAGGACCGCGGCCGCGACCCCTTCCCCTTCGCGGATGAGGCCCAGCAGCAAATGTTCGGTGCCGATGTAGTCGTGGTTGAACCGCTTGGCCTCTTCCTTCGCCAGCAAGATGACCTTGCGCGCGCGCTCCGTGAAGCGATTAAACATGGCTGCCCCCTTTCGCTCTCCCGGCTATGGATGGGAATTCCCAATCAATTTGCTGCGAATCAGCGTGGCGCGTTTCACGTCACGCTCCGCGGAACTGAGTTTCTTGCCTTCCAACTTTTGCAGATGGGCGGGCTGGATGAGGATGAACAGTTCATTGACGGCCGAGCGGTCGATATCCTTCACGATATCCATGTCGACGCCGAGCCGCACCGATGACAAGAGATCCACCGTCTCGTTGCTGCTGATGATGTAGGCGCTCTGCAGCGTGCCAAAGGCGCGTCCGATCCGGTCGGAGAGCCGCATCCGGTCCTGGCGGCTCATCGCGTCGCGGGCATTCTGCTCGTGCTCGATCACCTGCCTGATGATCCGCTCCAGGTTTTCGATGAGCTCGTCTTCAGAATGGCCGAGGGCGACCTGGTTCGATATCTGGAAGAAGTTGCCCACCGCCTCCGTCCCCTCGCCGTAGAAACCGCGCGCCGTCAGGCCCAGCTTCGCAATGGCCTGGAGCACCTTGTTGATCTGTTTCGTCATCACCAGCGCCGGCAGGTGCGCCATCACCGACGCGCGCAAACCGGTCCCGGTGTTCGTCGGACAGGCGGTGAGATACCCCCACTCGTTGGAGAAGGCGTACTCGACCTTGGCGGCCAGTTCGTCGTCGAGGGCGTCCAAGATCTGCCAGGCCTGCCGCAGGTTGAAGCCGGACTGGAGGGCCTGCATCCGCAGGTGATCCTCCTCGTTGATCATGACGCTGATGATCTCCCGGTCGCTGATGGCCAGGCCCTTGTGGTCGTCGCCGAGGGCGTGGTCGCGGCTCATCAGGTGACGCTCGATCAGGAACTGCTTGTCGACCTCATCGAGGTCGGCCAGCTTCAAAAAGAGCGCCGCCTTGAGCGCATGGCAGTCGGCCAGCCCCGCCTCGACGCTCCGCAGCACCTCCTCCTGGCCCGGCTTCTTCGCCCGGTGGGAAAAGGGGTGCTTCGCCAGGTTGCGCGCGAGGCGGATCCGGCTTGAGATGATGATCTCGGAGTTGGGGCCGGTGCCCTTCAGCCACTCGCTCGTGTGATTGATCAAGTCGTTCAGTTCCATCGTCAGGCCTTCCGATGCTTGTTCTGCTCAAGCTCGCGGATCTGGTCGCGCAGCCGCGCCGCCGTCTCAAACTCCTCGACGTCGATCGCCTCCTGGAGCTTGCGCTTCAACTCCACCAGCTCGCTCTTGACCTTCGGAGTGCGGGTGGCGGTCTTCATGGGCGATTTCCCCAGATGGTGCGTCGAGCCATGGATGCGCTTCAACAGGGTTGCCAGGCTGCGGTGAAAGGTCGTGTAACACTCGCTGCAGCCGAGCCGGCCCACCTTGCGGAAATCCTCAAAGGTCAGGGCGCAGTTGGCGCACTTCTGCCCGGCGACCTCCTCGGTCTCCAGCTGCTTGCCGAAGTCGGCCAGGCCGGCCAGCAGATCCGCCAACCCGAAATGGCTCTCCATCTGCGCGCCCTTCTGGCTGGCGCACTCCTCGCACAGATGCAGCTCGGTCATCTGATCATCGACGATCTCGGTCAGGTGGACCGTCGCCTGCCCCTGCTTGCACACATCACACGTCATCGCGCGCCCTCGTCACTCGGCACTCGTCACTCGGCACTAGTCACTCGTTAGTATCTCACGCCCGCCGTTTTTGTCAGGGCCTGAAATTGGCGCATCAGCCGCAGCGTCACCCGGCCAGGCCGGCCGGCGCCGATCGTCCGCCCATCGATCGTGACCACCGGCACGATCTCCGCGGCGGTGCCCGTCAGGAAACATTCGTCCGCGTTGAACAGGTCGTGGCGCGTCAACACCTCTTCCCGCGCCTCGATGCCGTCCCGCCCCGCCAGGTCCATGACCGTCTGGCGGGTGATGCCCTTCAGGACCCCGACGTAGGTGGGCGGCGTCAGCAGCCGCCGGCCCTTCACGATGAAGAGATTCTCGCCGGTGCACTCGGTCACATAACCGTGGGCGTTGAGCATGATCGCCTCCTCAAAGCCGGCGTTGACCGCCTCGATCTTCGCAAGGATGTTGTTGAGGTAATTCAGCGACTTGATCTGCGGGTTCAAGGCCTCCGGCAGATTGCGCTGCGTCGGGACGGTGATCAGGGCCAGGCCCCGCTCATACAGCCGCTTCGGATAGAGCGTGATCTTGTCGGCGATGATGAACACCGTCGGCAGGGGGCACTTGCGCGGGTCGAGCCCCAGATCGCCCACGCCCCGCGTCACCACCAGCCGGATGTAGGCGTTGTGCAAGCGGTTGATCCGCAGGCACCGGCAGACGGCCTCGATGAGCTGGGCCTTGGTGAGCGGGATCGTCAGCATGATCGTCTGAGCCGACTCGAAGAGCCGGTCGATATGCTCCTCGAGCTTGAAGACCAGCCCGTTGTAGGAGCGGATCCCCTCGAAGACCCCATCGCCGTAGAGCAGTCCGTGGTCGAAGACGGAGAGCTTCGCTTGCTCGCGTGCCACGAATTTTCCGTTCAGGTAAATTTTAAGACTCATGAGACCCCTCGGTCATAGCAATCAGCCATCAGCAATCAGCTGATTGCTGACTGCTGATTGCCCTGTTTACACGAAGATGCCGTCTCGTAGCTCATACACTTTGTCCGTCTTCGCCATCAGTTCCCGCTCATGCGTGACGATGACCATCGTCGTCTGCCGCTCCGCATGAATCTGCCAGAGCAGCTCCAGAATCGTCTCGCCGGTGGCTGAGTCCAGGTTGCCGGTCGGCTCATCGCAGAGCAGCATCGGCGGCGCGTTGATGAGCGCGCGCGCGATCGCCACCCGCTGCTGCTCGCCGCCGGAGAGCTCCCCGGGCCGGTGCTGCAGACGATCCCCCAGGCCGACGCGCTGCAGGCAGCCGGCCGCGCGCTCCAAAGCCGTCCTGCGGTTGTGCGCGTCCATCCACGCCGGCAGCGCCACATTTTCCTGCGCGGTCAGCTCCGGCAACAGATGGTAGAACTGAAACACCAGCCCGATCGAGTGATTGCGGAAGCGCGCCCGCTCCCGGTCACCGAGCGCCGCGAGGGCGCGCCCCTCCACGATGATCTCACCCTCGGTGGGCCGGTCCAGCCCGGCTAAGAGATGCAGCAACGTCGACTTGCCGGCCCCGGACGGCCCCACGATGGCGACGGCCTGGCCCCGCGCCACCTCCATCCTGACGCCCTTCAGCACCTCGAGGGGCCGCGGCTTCATGGGGTAACTCTTGTGCAGGTTGCGGACTGCAATCATGGGCCACCGCAGATTCGGTGATTACGGTGATGCGCCTCACCCGTACCATGGCTTGGCTATCTTCCCGATGCCAACAACGCACCACTGCCTACATTGATTACGGTGATACGATGTCATGCCTTATCACCGTAATCACGTTTTTATCACCGTAATCACCGATTGCTTTTATTCGTACCGCAAGGCCTGCACCGGCTGCATCCGCGCCGCCTGCCACGCCGGATACAGCGTCGAGGCGAGGCTGATCGCGAGCGCCGCCGCCACGATGGATGCCCCATCCAGCCACTCCACGCGCACCGGCAGCCGGTCAATGTAGTAGACGTTGCTGGGCAGTTGAATGATCGGATAGACGGCCAGGAGCCGGCAGATCCCCCACCCGGCGGCAGCACCCAGCGACGTCCCCAGGAGCCCGATGAGCAGCCCCTCGAGCGTGAAGAGCGCGCCGATCGACCGGTTGGTCGCCCCGATCGCCTTCAGAATGCCGATGTCCTTCGTGCGCTCGGTCACCATCATCGTCAAGGTCGAGGTGATGTTGGTGGCCGCGACCAGCACGATCAGCGCCAGGATGAGAAACATCACCGTCTTCTCCAGTTTCAACGCGGAAAAGAGCGTCGCATTCATGCTCATCCAGGTGCGCACCCACAGTCCCGGCGGCAGGGCGCGCTCCAATGCCAGAGCCACCGTCGCCACGCGGGAGAGCGCATCGACGCGCACGCCGATGCCGGAGACCTGTCCCTCCAGATGCACCAGCGTCTGCGCCATGGGCACCGTGACCACGACGAGGCTCGCATCGTACTCGTACATGCCTGAATAGAAGATGCCGCCGACCGTCAACTCATGCAGCTTCCCGTCGCTGGGGGCGATGAGCGAGAACCGGTCGCCGAGGCGCAGCCCGAAGGCGGCGCTCAGCTCCCGTCCGAGGAGCGCCTCACGGTCGCCGATGGCGAAGCGGCCCTGCTCGACATACCGCGCAAGCTGCGTCGCCTCGGCCTCGGTCTGCGGATCGATCCCGCGGATGACGACGCCGAGGGCCCGCTCCGGGGTGCGCAGGATCGCCTGGCCGGTGACGAAGGGCGTGGCCCCGACCACGTGCGGCTGCTGGCGAATCCGCGCCATCACCCCGGGCAGATCGTGAATCCCGCCGGCACCCTCGACCATCAGATGGGCGTTCGTGCCAATCAGTTTCTCGGTCAGATGGTGGTCAAAGCCGCTCATCACCGCCAGCACGATGATGAGGGCCGCCACACCCAGCGCCACCCCGCCCATGGCAATCAGGCTGCCCATGAGCACCAGCCGCGGCCGTCGTTGGGCCCACAGGTACCGCCAGCTCATCCACAGTTCGTATCTCATCGCACCGTAATCCGCGCCGGCCGGCAGCGGAGCACGCCCGACCAGAGCCGGAAATAGCCGGGGTTCGAGGCGGCGCCGTAGTCCGCGCCGATCCAATAGGTCCCTGCCGGCAGCGCCGGATGGCGCCACGCGGGGCGCGTCCCGATCTCCTCATCCGAGACGCTCAGGTCCTTGAACGTGAGCCGCCAGTGCTCCCCGGGATGCAGCGTCAGCAGCCGCTCGGAGACAATGGGTGGCAGGTGCGGTGGCCGTCGCACCGCGCTGAGCAACCGCAGCCGCTCGTCAAAGATCTGCACCGACCAGTTCTCGGATCGCAGGTCAATGTTGATGGGCTGCTCACTCGTGTTGGTCAGAACCACGGTCACATCGATCGGGTGGTTGACCCGATAGGTGGCGCGTTCCGTCTCGACCGATCCCTGTAATCCCCGGACGGCCGCGCCAAGATACGCCTCCTCCGTCGCAGTGTCGGCGACCGCAGCGGCCGCCCCGCCCGCGCACCAGCAGGCCACGAGGCACCCCGCCTGGATGCTGCGCCACGTCACCGCGCATCCGCCTGCGGCTTGAGCAGCGGAAACAGAATCACATCCTTGATCGACGGCTGGTCGGCCAGAATCATCACGAGCCGGTCGATGCCGATGCCCAGCCCCCCGGCCGGCGGCATCCCGTACTCGAGCGCCTCGACAAATTCCTCGTCGATCCTCCCGCCGCCGCCCAGTACTGCGCGTTGCTGCTCAAAGCGGCGGCGCTGCTCGACGGGGTCATTCAACTCCGAATAGCCGTTGGCCAGTTCCATGCCGCCGAGATAGAGCTCGAACCGCTCGGCCACGGCCGGCCGGTCGGCGCGGCTCTTCGACAAGGGCGAAAGCTCCGTCCAGTAATCGACAACAAAGACCGGCTGGCCTTTCGTCTCCGGCTCGACCAGCTCCTCAATGAGCTTGACCACCTGCGAGCGGCTCAACGTGTCCAGCTGCGGCGCGCCGGTCCCGCGGGGCTTGATCTCCCCGCGCCGCAGCTTGGCCAGCAGGCCGGCCACACCCTGCTCCGCCGTGACCCCAAAGGCCCGCTCTACCTCATCGGCAAAGGACCACCGCTTCCAGGCGCCATCCAACGCGAGGCGCTGCCCCTGATAGGTGACGGCCGAGGCGCCCACCACCTGCTGGGCCGTGGTGACGATGAGCTCCTGCGTCAGGCGCATCATCCCCTCGCCGTCCGCGTAGGCGGCGTAGGCCTCGAGCATGGTGAATTCCGGGTTGTGGCGCGTGGAGAGACCTTCGTTGCGAAAGGAGCGGTTCAGCTCGTAGACCTTCTCGAAGCCGCCGACGAGCAGCCGCTTGAGGTAGAGCTCGGGGGCCAGCCGCAGATAGAGCGGTAGATGAAGAGCGTTATGCATGGTGGTAAACGGCTCGCCCATCGCTCCGCCCGCGAGCGGATGCATCATCGGCGTTTCCACTTCGAGGTAGCCTTGCGCCTGCAGCGTGGCGCGCAGCGCCGTTAGGGTGGCGCTGCGCAGCTCAAAGGTCCTCCGCACCGATGGATTCGCGACCAGATCCAGATACCGTTTCCGGTGCCGCAGCTCCTGATCCTTCAGGCCGTGCCACTTCTCCGGCAGCGGCCGCAGGCTTTTGGCCAGGATCTGGAAGCGCCGCACCTCGACGGTGACCTCGCCGGTCCGCGTCTTGGTGAGGGTCCCCTCCACCCCGATGAAATCGCCCAGATCGAACGTCTCAAAGAGCGCGTACTGCTCGAGGCCTACCTGCTCCTCGCGAATCAGGAGTTGAACCTTGCCTGACCCATCCCGCAGATCGGCGAAACTGGCCTTGCCGTGAGCGCGTTTGGCGCTCAGCCGGCCGGCCGTGGTGACGGCTCGTCCGTCCTGGAACGCTGCGGCGAGCGCGGCGAGCGGCTCAGATTTGTCAAAGCGCCGCCCGTAGGGCTCCAGCCCTTGCTTGCGCAACGCCTCCAGTTTCTGCCGTCGCACTGCCACCAGCGCATCAGCTTCGTCCATGCGGCAAACCTTGAGGGGAAATTATAGCGCACTTGGAGAGGGGGTGTCAACCGCTACCGCTTTTGAGACTTACGGTTGTGAGCAGTCCGTCGGGGTAGGAGCACCGCCGCGAGCGCGGTCGCGGCGACCACCAGCCACCAATCGCCCCAGCGCGCGTAGCCGCTGCGGCGGCCGGCCGGCGGCACGGTCAGGATCGCGATGGCCGTCCCCCGCACGAAGAGCGTCTGCCCTTCGGCGTCGTGGACCGTGCCGAGGACGCGGCCCTGCGCATCGATGAAGCCGGAGACGCCGGTGTTCGCCGCGCGCGCCACCGGCACGCGCAGCTCGACGGCGCGCAGAATCGAGGCCTGCGCGTGCTGCCAGGCGGCTCCGGTCTGGTGGAACCAGGCGTCATTCGTGATATTGATGAGGAACTTCGCCCCCTGGCGCACGAAGCGCCGCGCCAACTCCGGAAAGACGTCCTCGAAGCAGATCAGCGCGCTGGCCTTCATGCCCATATCATCCAGCAGGAAGACGGTCGCCTCCTGCCCGGGAATAAAGTCGCCGATCCAGGCGAAGCGCCGGATCCAGCCGAGGCCCGGCGGCACCATCTCGCCGAACGGCACGAGATGCAGCTTGTCGTACCGGCCGTCGATCGCGCCCAGCGGGCTGAACAGCGCGGCGCTGTTGAGGTTCGTCCAGCGACCTCGGTCTTCGATCTCCGTCGGCACGCCGACTAACAGATGCGCATGCAGATCGCGCGCCAGCCCGGCCAGCTCGGAGCGCATCCGCGGCTCCTGGGACAAATACCCGGGCACCGAGGTCTCGGGCCAGATGACCAGTTGCGGCTGCTGCGTCGCGAGGCTGCGCGTCAACGAGACATAGCCGTCAAAGATCTCCCGCTGGAGCTGCGGCTCCCACTTCTCCTCCTGCGGAATGTTGCCCTGCACGACGGCGACCCGCAGCGACGTCCCGGCCAGCGGCTGGGAAAGACAGTGGAAGCCATACCCGAGACTGCCGGCCACGCACACGGCCGGTAGGAGCGCGGACCACACCACCGCAGACGACCGCTGCCGTGTGATGAGCGCGGCGATGCCGGCGTTGACCAGCACGATGAGGAAGGAGACACCATACACGCCGAAGAGATCCGCGATCTGAATGACGGGCAGCGCCGGCGCCTGGGAATACCCGAGCAGTCCCCACGGAAAGCCCGTGAACAGCCAGCCCCGTAACCACTCAAGGACAACCCAAAGCGATGGAGCGATAACAACGTCTCTAAGTCCTAAGTCCGCCCGCCCCGGTCGGGCCGGGGAAGTCCTCAGCCGTGTCAATACAAAACCAAAAACGCCAAAAAACAACGCGAGATAGGCGGTGAGGCAGATCAACCCGACGAGGGTAACGTGGATGACCCAGTAGACGAGGCTGCCGAAGAACATCAGGCCGCAGAGGTAGCTGAGCCACAAGGCCTGGCGTGATGTGACACCACGCAGCGCCACGAGCCACGGCACGAGGGCGATCCAGGCGAGGTACCAGAGACTGGGGGTGGGAAAGGAGAGGCGAAGCAGGATGGCGGAGAGGAAGACTAACAGAATCCGATGGGGCACTTAAAGCACACCACCGAAGCACCGAGGATCACCGAAACACCGAACCAGACCGGCTTCGGTGGTTCGGTGCGTTTCGGTGGTTCGGTGGTCTGTTTGACGTGTCGGTCTACGCATTCTGCCCATGGCACTTCTTATACTTCTTCCCGCTCCCGCAATGACACGGATCATTCCGTCCGATCTTGGGCTCGGCGCGACGCACCGGAACGGAAGGTTCGGACTGCGGCGGCGGAGGCGCGCCGCGCCGGAAGCCACCGCCGAAGGGCAATCCCATCCCCTCCGGCAGGCCGGTCGGCGCGGCCGGGATCGGTGGCGCCAGGAATCGCTCGCTCTCCGGATGCAGCAATTGGGCGGCGGCCGCATTGAAGACGCCGCGCGGCGAGGGCTCCTCGCGCGCCGCGCGCACCTTGAAGAGGAACTCGACCGCCTCCTCCTTGATGCGCGCCACCATCTCCTCGAACATCCCGAAGGCCTCGTGCGCGTACTCGACCTTGGGGTCGCGCTGGCCGTAGGCGCGCAGGCCGATGCCCTCCCGCAGGGCATCCATCGCGTAGAGGTGATCCTTCCACTTCACATCGATGAAATCCAACAGGATCCGCCGTTCCAGCATGCGCAGCTGCTCGACGCCCAACTCCTGCTCGCGCGCGGTGTAGGCCTCCTGCAC
>JACQRC010000079.1 GCA_016206665.1 Candidatus Omnitrophota bacterium
GCTATGGGTGAGCATCTACGAAGAGGATGAGGAAGCCTGCACGCTCTGGCGCAAGCTCGGCGTGCCGGAGGGGCGGATCCGGCGCTTCGGACAGCACGAGAACTTCTGGCCGGCGAACGCGCCCAAAGAAGGCCCCAACGGCCCCTGCGGCCCGTGCTCGGAAATTTACTTCGATGCCGAGGGCAAGGTCGGGGGGCCGAAGTCGGTGGAAGTCTGGAACCTGGTCTTCACCCAATACGACCGGCAGCCCGATGGCAGCCTTAAAGCCCTGCCCAAACCCAACATTGACACCGGCATGGGGCTCGAACGGTTGGCCTCCGTCGTGCAGGGCACTGACACGGATTACGAGACCGACCTGTTCGCGCCGATCATGGCGGCAATCCGCGCGCTGGGCCGGGGTGAGAAGGTCCGGTTGGATCGCGTCCTCTTCGCCGAGCGGACCATCGCTGACCATATACGAGCCATCGTCTTCCTGATTGCCGAGGGGGTGGTGCCTTCGAACGAGTCGCGCGGCTATGTGCTGCGGATGTTGATCCGGCGGGCGTACCGGCTTGGCCGCACCGACCTGAACTTGTATACCAGTACGACGAGGACGTTCCTGACGTCGCTCGTCGAATCAGTTGAAGAGGCAATGCGCGGTTCTCCGTATAGCGCGATGCTCGAGAAACAGCGGGACGTCATCCGGCGGGCTATCAGACACGAAGAGATGCAGTTCGTCGGGACGCTGGAAGCTGGTACCACACGGTTGGAAGAGTTGATTGCCTCGGTTCGCGGAAAAACCATCGCGGGCGACGAGGCGTTCAAGCTCTATGACACGTATGGGTTTCCATTGGAGCTGACAATCGACATCGCGCAGGAGCGGGGTTTCACGGTAGATCGCACGGCGTTTGAAGCCTTGTTGAAAGCACAGCAAGAGCGCTCGCGAAAGGGGAGCCAGTTCGGCGGGGAAGTGTTTGTCCCGACGACGTTAACCCTCAAGGACGTCGCCAAGAGCGAGTTCGTCGGCTACGACGCCTTGCAAACGGATGCCACGATCAAAGGCATCTGGAAGGCCGGGCAGTGGGTGCAGCAGGCCGCGCAGCCTGATGAGATCGGGATCATCCTGGATCGCTCGCCGTTCTACGGGGAATCCGGTGGGCAGGTCGGCGATCAGGGGACCATCGAATCGCCGCGAGGGGCTGCGGACGTTGTTGACACCACATGGGCGGATGAGCTCCTGGTGCACCACGCCAAGGTCCGGCAGGGCACGATCGCCGTCGGCGAGCCGGTCCGGGCCACGGTGGATACCGAGCATCGTTTGAAAGTCGCCCGCAGCCACACGGCCACACACCTCTTGCACTGGGCGCTGCGCAAGGTGCTGGGGCCGGAGACCGTTCAGGCCGGCTCGCTGGTGGAGGCGGAGCGGGTGCGGTTTGATTTTTCGGCGCTGGGCTCGTTGCGCGAGGGGCAATGGGTGAAGGTCGAGCGGCTGGTGAACGAACGCATCCGCAACGCGGATGACGTCAAGACCGATCTGATGGATCTGGAGCGCGCCAAGCAGGCCGGAGCGCTGGCGTTGTTCGGGGAAAAGTATACCAGGCGGGTGCGGGTCGTCTCGATCGGAGACTATTCGAAAGAGCTCTGCGGCGGCACGCACCTGCGGCATACCGGGTCCATCGGGCTCTTCCGCCTGGCCTCGGAGAGCTCGATTGCCGCGGGCACCCGGCGGGTGGAAGCGGTGGTCGGCGAGACGGCGCTGGCGCGCCAGCAGGAAGAGTCGCAAACGCTGCGGCAGATCGCCCAGCAGTTGAGCCGCTCGCCGCAGGAAGCGCTGCAGGGGCTTGAGGAGCTGATGCAGCACCTCAAGCATGCGGAGAAGCAACTCAAAACCTTGAAGCTGGAGTTCGCGCAGGCACACGCCAAGCGTCTGGTGGCGGAGGCCAAGCACGTGGACGGGATCACCGTGGTGGCGGCCCAGCTCGACGGGGCGGATCGCGAGCTGCTCTCGGCGCTGGCGGATGCGATCAGGGGCTCACTGCGCGAGGGCATCGCGCTGTTGGTGTCGCGGGAGCAGCCGGACAGCGTGGCCTGGGTCATGGCCGTCAGCCCCACGCTCGTCAAACGGGGGTTGCATGCGGGGCAGCTGCTCAAGGCGATTGCCGCCGTGACCCAGGGGGGCGGCGGGGGAAGGCCGGAATTTGCGCAAGCCGGCGGCAAGGATCCCGCCAAGATCCCGGACGCCTTGCAAGAGGCGGAACAGCTCATTCGCACCGCCTTAGGACGAAGCCAATCATCATGAAGGTCATTTCAACAACCGGACAAGAGTGGCAGCGGCTGTGCAGCCGACAGCTCGTGCGCAAGCGCCAGGTCGAGGAGCGCGTGCGCGCCATTATTGACGACGTGCGCCAGGATGGCGATGACGCCCTCCTGCGCTACACCCGTCGCTTCGACCGGGTGCGGCTCACCGCGAAACAGTTGCCCGTGACTGAGGCCGAGACCTCCGCGGCCTTCCAGCACATTGATCCGAACCTGGTGCTGCACCTGAAGACGGCCATCCAAAAGGTCCAGGCCTTCTACGGCCGGCCTCGCCTGAAGCCGGTGCGCATCGTTGATGGCGATGGGGTCTTCCTGGGGGAGAAATTCGATCCGATCGAGCGGGTGGGGGTGTACATCCCCGGGGGGACCGCGAGCCTGGTGTCCACGGTCTACATGACCGTGACCCCCGCTCGGCAGGCCGGGGTCAAGCACATCAGCCTGGCCACGCCGCCCAGACGGGACGGGAGCGTGGACCCGAACATCCTGGTGGTGGCGAGCCTTTTGCACGTCGATGCGGTCTATAAGATCGGGGGCGCCCAGGCCATCGCGGCGTTTGCGCTGGGAACCAAGACCGTCGCCAAAGTGGACAAGGTCATCGGGCCCGGCAATGCCTACGTGGTGGAAGCCAAGCGGCAGGTCTTCGGCTTGGTGGACGTGGACACGCCGGCTGGTCCATCGGAGATCGCCATCATCGCCAACCGCTACACGAACCAGCAGTTTGTCCTGACGGACCTGATGGCGGAGACCGAGCACGCCGGAGGCATCTGTTTCCTGATCACCACGTCCAAAGCGCTGGCGAAGTTGGCGCGCAAGCAGATCCCCTCCGGGTACTGCGTGGTCGTGGACAATCTCGATCAGGCTGCGGAGGTGGCCAACCGCCTGGCGCCGGAGCACCTGCAGATCATGGTGAATTCCCCGCGCAAACTGTTGAAAAAGGTCCGCAACGCCGGTGCGGTGTTCCTCGGGCCCTACTCGCCGGTCACCGTCGGCGATTACATCGCCGGGCCCAGCCACGTGCTGCCCACCGGCGGCTCGGCGCGGATGTTTTCCGGCATCGGCATCGAGGATTTCATCCGCAAGACCCACGTGATCGGATACACCAGAGGGGCCCTGGAGAAAGTGCGCGAGCCGCTCGAGCGGTTGACCGCCTTGGAGGGGTTGCCCAGGCACTTTGAGTCCGTGAAGGTGCGCTTGACATGAGACGAGCCCAAGTCGCGCGTCAGACACGTGAAACCAAGATCAAGGCCGCGCTGAACCTCGACGGAAGCGGCAAGGTGTCCGTGGGCACCGGCGTCCCGTTCCTCGACCACATGCTCACCCTGCTGGGCGTGCACGGGGTGTTTGACCTGGTGGTCAAGGCGACCGGGGACCTCGAGGTGGATGTCCACCACACCAATGAAGATCTGGGCTTGACGCTGGGACAGGCGTTCGCGAAGGCGCTGGGTGACGCCCGCGGGATCCAGCGCTTCGGGTGGGCGTATGTCCCGATGGAGGAAGCGCTGGCGCGCGTCGTGCTGGATTGCTCCGGGCGGCCGAAACTCGTGGTCCGTGACCTGCGCCGGCCGCGCACGCGGCTGGTCGGCTCCGGCACGAGCTATCAGTGGCGGGATCTGGAGCACTGGCTGGAGTCGTTCGTGCGGGCGGCGAAGCTCACGGTGCACGTGGATCTCTTCGCCGGCGAGGATTTCCACCACAGCTGCGAAGCCGTCTTCAAGGCGCTCGGCAAAGCGCTGGCGCAAGCGGTGCGGCGCAACCCGCGCGTCAAGGGCATTCCATCGTCTAAAGGCCGACTCTGAAATGCCAGTCCATAGTCAATAGTCGATAGTCCATAGAACGTGTGCGGTAAAGGACAAGACATGGGAAACCCAACCAAGAATGTTTTTTTGACTATGGACTATGGACCATGGACTATGGACTACCCATGATCGTCGTTGTAGATTATGGGATGGGCAACTTGCGCAGCGTCTCCAAGGCGCTGGAGCGCTTGGGGGCGCAGGTGCGCCTGACGAGCGATCCTGATGAGGTCGCCGAGGCGGAGAAGCTCCTCCTGCCCGGGGTGGGGGCGTTCGGGGCGGCGATGGCGGAACTCCAACGCCGTCACTTGATTGAACCGATTACCGCAGCGATCGGCCGAGGGACTCCGTATCTAGGCATCTGTCTGGGATTGCAACTGTTATTTGAAGACAGCGAGGAAAACCCCGGGATTCCTGGTCTTGGCGTGTTGAGAGGAACCGTGAAACGTTTTCCATCCGACTCATCACTGAAGGTTCCGCACATGGGGTGGAATCAGGTTATCAGATATCAGACGTCAGACATCAGACCTCAGGATGGGTGTCCGCTGCTGAACGGGATTCCGGAGAAGAGCTTCTTCTATTTCGTGCACTCCTACTATGCGGATCCGGCGGATCGCTCGCTCGTCGCGCTGGAGTCCGACTACGGCCTGCGCTTCCCGGCGATGATCGGGAGGGAACGGCTGTTCGCCACGCAGTTCCATCCGGAAAAAAGCCAAGCCCTCGGCTTGCGGCTCCTCGAGAACTTCCTGAGCCTCTAATCCTCGATGATTCTCCTGCCGGCCATTGACTTGCTAGATGGCAAGGTCGTGCGCCTGACTCAAGGGCGGCGCGATGAGGTCACGGTCTATTCGGAGGACCCCGTGGAGATCGCCAAGCGCTGGAAGGCGCAGGGCGCGACGTGGCTGCACGTGGTGGACCTCAACGGCGCCTTCGACGGCAGCTACGTCAACCTGCCGCTGGCGGAGCAGATCATCCGGCAGGTGGACGTCAACGTGGAGCTCAGCGGCGGCATCCGCAGCAAAGAGACCTTGGCGCGCGGGCTGGCCGTCGGCGCCAAGCGGGTCGTCCTGGGCACCATGGCCTGCGAGGATCCGGCGTTCGTCCAGGAGGCCGCCGACCGCCACGGCTCGAAGATCGCCGTCGCGATTGACGCGCGCGCCGGGCAGGTGGTCTCGCGCGGCTGGACCAGCGCCACGAATCTCACGCCGGGGCAGCTGGTCCGCAGCCTCCTGATGCTGGGGGTCGAGCTGTTTATCTGCACGGACGTCTCGCGGGACGGGACCCTGCAGGGGCCGAACCTCGCGCTGATGGCGCAGGCGTTCGACGCCGGCGCGCGGCAGCTCATCGCCTCGGGCGGCGTCTCGACGATGCAGGACCTGCAGCAGCTCCAGACGTTGGAAGCGCGCGGACTCATCGGCGCCATCGTCGGCAAAGCCCTGTATGAAGGTGCGATCGATTTAAAAGAAGCTCTGGAGTCGCTAGGCAGCGGGTGACGCCGGAAGATGTTGGCTAAACGCATCATCCCGTGCCTCGACGTGGACAAAGGGCGGGTCGTCAAGGGCGTCAACTTCGTCAACCTGCGCGATGCCGGCGACCCGGTGGAGGCCGCCCGCGCGTACAACGACGCCGGCGCGGATGAGCTGGTGTTCCTGGACATCACAGCCAGCCACCATCGGCGCCCGATCATTTTGGAAGTGGTTGAGCGCTCGGCGGCCGTGGCCTTCATGCCGCTGACCGTCGGCGGCGGCGTTCGGACCCTTGAGGACATCCGTCATCTCTTGAATGCCGGGGCTGATAAGGTAGCAATTAACACCGCCGCAATAGAGAACCCTGATTTTATTCAACAAGCTTCAGAGCGATTTGGAAGTCAATGCATCGTTGTAGCGATTGACGCGAAGAGAAACCAGACATCAGACATCAGACGTCAGACATCAGTACACTGGGAAGTGTACACACATGGTGGCAGGACGCCGACGGGCAAGGACGCTCTGGCGTGGGCCAAGGAAGCGCAGGCGCGCGGGGCCGGGGAAATCCTCTTGACCAGCATGGACCGCGACGGCACGAAGGAGAACTACGATCTTGAGCTGACCCGCGCAGTCGCCGAGGCGGTGGGCATCCCGGTGATCGCCTCAGGCGGGGCGGGAAAGCTGGAGCATTTCGCCGAGGTGCTCACCGACGGCAAGGCCGATGCGGCGCTGGCCGCGTCGCTGTTTCATTTCGGGGATCTGACGATCGGGGCAGTGAAAACCTACCTTGCGCAACACGGAGTGATCGTACGGCGATGACACGGCAGAAGCTGCTCGACGTGCTGCAGTTCAACGACCAGGGCCTCATTCCCGCCGTCATCCAGGATGCGGCGTCCAAGCGCGTCCTGACGCTGTGCTACCTCAACCGCGAGGCGCTGGAGCGCAGCCTGCGGGAAGGGAAGGTCTACGTCTTCCGCCGCTCCCGGAACCGGCTCATGCTCAAGGGCGAGACCTCCGGGCACATCCAACGCATCAAGCAGGTGCACGTGGATTGTGAAGGTCAATCACTGCTCTTGGTCGTGCAGCAGCACGTCGCCGGCTGCCACCAAGGGTATCTCAGTTGTTATTTCCGACGCCGTAATCGTCAAGGGCGACTGGTGATATCCGAGCCACGAGTCTTTGACCCCTCGAAGGTGTACAAGCGCTGACATGGAGATTCGCCCGTCGTTGGCGGAATTCACACGGCTGGCGAAACGCGCCACCATCGTGCCGGTGTGGGGCGAGTTGCTGGCCGATTTTGATACGCCGGTGAGCGCCTTCTTGAAGCTCGATGACGGCCGCTACAGTTTCCTCCTGGAATCCGTTGAGGGGGAAGAGAAGGTGGCGCGCTTCTCATTTCTTGGGAGCCGCCCACGGCTCCTCTTTGCCAGCCGGGGGAGGAATATTGAAATCGTCGAACGTCTTGGCGAACGGCGCTCCGTCCTCAAACGCTACCGCACTGAGCAGGATCCGCTGATTGAGCTTGAGCGGTTAATGCGCGGCTTGACGGTTTCACCAACGCCTGATCTGCCGCGGTTCACCGGCGGGCTTGTCGGCTATCTCGGGTACAACGTGGTGCGATTCCTCGAACGGCTGCCGGCGCATCAGGTCGATCATCTCGACGCGCCGGACATCATGATGATGCTTGCCGACTCGATGGTCATCATCGATCACGCACAGCATACGATGCGTCTCGTCGTCAACGCCTTCACAAAGGATGCTTCCGTTGAAGCGTTGTATCGCCGTTGTGTCACCCGCATTCACGCGATGGCGGCCCAACTCGAAAAGCCACTACCGCGACGCCGGCTCCAGCGGTCATCTCGCCATAGAGCGGCGCAGCGCATTCGGTCGAATCTCACGAAAGCGGAATTTTCCCGCATGGTCCGGCGCGCCAAAGAGTACATTCGCGCGGGCGACATCATTCAAACCGTGCTTTCCCAGCGATTCGAACGGCGCCTCCACAGCGAGCCGTTCGACCTCTATCGATCTCTGCGCTCGTTGAACCCTTCTCCCTATATGTACTTCCTCCGCTTTGGATCAACGTGCCTCGTCGGCTCTTCGCCCGAGATGCTCATCCGGTGTGAAGACGGATCGCTGGAGACGCGACCGATCGCCGGCACGCGCCGTCGAGGTCGTGATGCCAAAGAGGATGAGCAATTAGCCAGGCAATTGATGGCCAGTCCCAAGGAGCGGGCCGAGCATCTCATGCTGGTTGACCTGGGACGCAACGATCTCGGACGGGTGGCGCAGATCGGGACGGTGACGACCCCTGAGGTGATGGCGGTCGAGCGTTACTCCCATGTGATGCACTTGGTCAGCTCCGTGCGGGCGAAGCTGCGCAAAGGCCGCCACGCGTTTGATGCGTTGCGGGCGACGTTTCCGGCGGGTACCGTGACCGGAGCGCCCAAGGTTCGGGCCATGGAAATCATCGCGGAGTTGGAGCGCGATGATCGGGGGCCGTACGCGGGAGCCGTCGGGTATCTGAGTTTCTCCGGAAACCTCGATACGTGTATTACCATTCGAACGATCTTAGTGAAGGACGGCATCGCCTACGTGCAAGCCGGGGCGGGGATCGTGGCGGATTCTCAGCCCGAGCGCGAGTACCAAGAAACGGTCAATAAAGCCAAAGGGATGTTGAAGGCGATTGAGCTGGCCGAGGCGAATTCATGATCTTGATGATCGATAATTACGACTCCTTCACCTATAACCTTGTCCAATATCTGGGCGAGTTGGGGGAGGAACTGGTGGTCTTCCGCAACGATGAAATCAGCGTTGAGCAGATCAAGCAGCTTAAGCCGACCAGCATCGTGATTTCGCCAGGCCCGGGAAGCCCCAAAGATGCGGGGATTTCGAACCACCTCATCAAGACGTTTGCCGGCGAGATTCCCATTCTGGGCGTGTGCCTGGGGCATCAGTGCATCGGGGAAGTCTTCGGCGGAGAGGTGGTTCGAGCGGGCCGTTTGATGCATGGGAAGACCTCACCGATCCATCACCACAGCGAAGGCATTTTTCGGAACTTGCCCAACCCCTTCGACGCGACGCGCTATCACTCCCTGCTGGTTCATCGAGCGAGCTTGCCTAAGGCGCTGCGGATCACCGCATGGACCGCCGAGGGGGAAATCATGGGTCTGCAGCATGTGCGCGAGCCGGTCTACGGCGTGCAATTTCACCCGGAATCCATCCTCACCAAACCCGGCAAGGACCTCCTGAGAAACTTCCTGGTCATCGCGAAAGCCTTTCGTCGCAAGCGATGATCCCGCCGCTCTCCCGTGAAGCCATGCGTGAGGCGATGGAGCGGATCATGACGGCAGCCATGCCCTCGCAAGAGATTGCCGACTTCCTTACCGCCCTCGCCCAGCGGGGCGAGACGGCTGAGGAGATCGCGGCCGCGGTCGAGACGCTGAGGCAACACGCGGTGAAACTGCCGCTCTCCCGCCCGTTTGAGCTGTGCGATACCTGCGGCACAGGCGGCGACGGCCAGGGGACGCTGAACGTCTCGACGCTCGCCGCCATCGTCGCGGCGGCCTGCGGCGCGCGCGTGGCGAAACACGGCAATCGCGCGGCCTCCAGCCGTTGCGGGAGTGCCGACGTGCTGGCCGCCCTCGGACTGAATCTGGATGCCTCGCCTGAGCGCGTCGCTGACTCGATTGAAACGCTGGGATTCGGATTTTGTTTTGCGCCGCGCTTCCATCCGGCGATGAAAGCCGTCGCCGAGGTGCGTAAAACACTGGGCATCCGAACGATCTTCAATCTAATCGGGCCGTTGGCCAATCCTGCCCCCTTGACGTTTCAACTCGTGGGGGTGTCCGAAGAACGATTGATGCGGCCGGTCGCCGAAGCGTTGCAGGCATTGGAGATTCGTCATGGCCTGGTGGTCCATGGGACTGATGGGTTGGATGAAGTGACCACGACAATTGAGACGAAGTTGCTTGAGGTACGCAAGGGAACCATCCGCGAGCAGCGTCTTCAGCCTGAGGAAGTGGGGATCGTACGCGTGACGCTCTCGAAGCTTCGTGGAGGCAATGCGCAGGCGAATGCCGGGATCGCCCGCGAGGTGCTCAGCGGCAAACCATCAGCCGCTCGGGACATCGTCGCCCTCAATGCCGGCTGCGCGATCTACGTCGCCGATCGCGCCGAGACGATCGCGGAAGGTCTGGCCAAGGCCACAGCCGCCCTCGCCTCCGGCCGCGCCAAGGCGTTGCTAGACAGGGTGATTGAGTGTTCAAGGCAATGATCTTAGATGAGATCGTGGCGCATAAACGGGAAGAAATCGAAGCCGCAAAACAGCGCTTGCCGCTGGACGAATTTGAGCGGCGCGTTCGCGGACATCGCTCCTCACGCAGTTTTCGCGCCGCGTTGACACAGACCGCCAAACGGCCTGCCCTCATTGCAGAGCTCAAGCGCAAGTCCCCTTCGCGCGGGATGCTGCGCGAGCGCTTCGATCCGGTCCGCTTGGCGCAGGAATTGCAAGAAGCCGGCGCCTCCGCCCTGTCAGTTTTAACCGATGAGCGGTATTTCGGCGGCAGCTTGGAATTCCTCAGAGATGCGCAGGCGTTTACCGACATCCCCATCCTGCGAAAAGATTTCATCCTGGAGCCCTACCAGGTGTATGAAGCGGCGTTCGCGCAAGCTGATGCCGTGCTGCTCATCACCCAGCTCCTCAACGAGGAGCAACTGACGTCGCTTCGTCTGCTTGCCGAGCAGTTCGGGATGGAGGCGTTGGTGGAGGTGCATGCGGAGGAGGAGCTGAGCCGCGCGCTGAAGAGCGGCGCCTCGCTCATCGGGATCAACCACCGTGACCTGCGCACCTTCACCATGCATCCCGATACCACAAGCCGTCTGGTGCCGCACATCCCCTCGGGTTGCGTCATCGTCGCCGAGAGCGGGGTGCAATCGAGCGAGGACGTGAAGCGGCTGCGCGATCTCGGCGTCCATGCGGTCCTCATCGGGGAATCGCTCATGACCAGCCCTGACGTGAACGCCAAGGTTCGTGAGCTGTTTGCAGGGGCATGGTGAGCCGGCGCAATATCGATGAGGCGGTTCGGATTCTCAGGCGATTCATTCGCCGGTGGGAAGAGCCGGTCGTCGGGCACTATCGAGACGATCCGTTCACGACACTCATCAGTTGTCTCTTGAGCCTCCGCACGAAGGACGCCACGACCCACGCCGCCTCCAAACGTCTGTTTGCCATTGCGCGCACCCCGCAGACGATGGCGCGGCTCTCCATTCCGACCATCGAGCGGGCCATCTTTCCCGTCGGCTTCTACCACACCAAAGCCCGTACCGTTCAGCGCGTCTGCCGTGCGCTCTTGGAGCGCTACCACGGCCGCGTGCCCGACGATCTCGATGAGCTGCTCAGCCTCAAGGGGGTGGGACGCAAGACCGCCAACCTCGTCGTGACCCTCGCCTTTGACAAGGACGGCATCTGCGTCGATACCCATGTCCATCGCATCAGCAACC
>JACQRC010000081.1 GCA_016206665.1 Candidatus Omnitrophota bacterium
GAATACGACATGGTCCTGGCCAATCCGCCGTTTGGTAAGAAGAGCAGCGTCACCATCGTCAACGGCGAGGGTGAACAACAGAGGGAATCGCTCGTCATTAACCGCGATGACTTCTGGGCCAGCACGAGCAACAAGCAGCTCAACTTTCTTCAACACATCTTCACCATCCTCAAGCAGCACGGCCGTGCCGCGGTGGTGCTGCCGGACAACGTCCTCTTCGAAGGTGGAGCAGGGGAAACGATTCGCCGCGAACTTCTCAAGCAGGCCGACGTCCACACCCTCCTGCGCCTGCCCACCGGCATCTTCTACGCCCAGGGCGTGAAGGCGAACGTTCTCTTCTTCGACCGCAAGCCGGCGAGCGAGAAACCGTGGACGGAGAAGCTCTGGATCTACGACTTGCGGACGAACCTGCACTTTACCCTCAAGGAAAACACGCTCAAGCGCACCGACCTCGATGACTTCGTGAAGTGCTACCACCCAAAGAACCGTCATGAGCGCAAGGAAACTGAGCGGTTCAAGCGCTTCACCTACGACGAGCTACTGAAGCGCGACAAGGTAAACATGGACGTTTTCTGGCTCAAGGACGAAAGCCTCGAAGACTCCGCCAACCTCCCCGCTCCTGGGATTATTGCCCAAGACATTGCCGACGATCTGGGAGTGGCGCTGGAGCAATTCACAACGATTGCCGAGGACTTGAAGCAATGAAACCCAAAAAACCGGAGCCGGCCCAAATAGCCCCGCCTCGCTGATCTGCGCCGGTCCCGGCTGCCCGGCCCGACGCGGCCGAAGGCCGGGGTGGGGGCACGTTCAGTTTTTCTGAATAGCTTCTTCCTGGAAATGTTATACTTATGCATGAGGCAAAGGCGTGAGTCCGACAGTCCTGCGCTATAAAAATTACCGGTTCTTTTTCTTCTCTCGCGAGGAGACGCGGAAGCACATTCACGTGGTGTCTCCAGAGGGGGAAGCAAAATTCTGGCTGGAACCCATTGTGGGATTGGTCGAGAGTGCTGGATTTAGCACGAAGCAGCTGAAGGAATTACACGGAGTCATTGAGAGGAGGAGCAATGAGATTACTCGAGCCTGGGAGAAGCACTTCAAGAGTTGAAATCTTGAACGTGTCCCCGCATGGCATTTGGCTCTCCGTGAGGGGGAAGGAGTATTTTCTGCCCTATGCGGAGTTCCCGTGGTTCAAGGATGCCCGTCTGTCCGAGATCGAGCAGGTCGAGTTGCTTCATGGACGCCATCTCCGCTGGGACGAGCTCGATGTTGATTTGGCACTGGATTCCCTCGGGCACTTAGATCGCTATCCACTGAAATACCAGTAGCTCGCTTATCCTCTTGTAGGAGAAGCCCAGGAGGTGCAATTGGATGGCCTTCTGGGCGATTTTTTGGTATAAATACAGGGCAGATGCCCCTCATCGGTTCCCGACATCGCTTCCTGACGACCGCGCTGCTGGCGTTCCTCGCCGCCTCCTGTGCCACCACGTCTCCGACCAGCCGGCCACTCTCCTCCACCAGCTACACCGGTCCAACCGTCTTGTGGGAGGGCCGCCGGTACGTGCCCCTGCCCACGCTGTGCGACAGCGTCGGTGTGCCGTGGGAGTGGGACCGTGTCGCGCGGGTCGCCACCGTGTATCGCGGGTCGATCGCCTACCGATTTCTGCTCGGCAGCCGCATCTACACGACGAATGATCTGCCGCAATTACTCGACGCTCCCGTCGTGCTGCACCGGGATGCCGTCCTCGTGCCGGAGAGCGTGGCCGCCTCGTGGGCGCCCCCGGTCGCGCGGCCTCCCACGGCGGTCGCGAAGCGTCCCGGCCCGATGCGCGGCGCGGCCCGGCCGCCACGCGTCACCGGCGCGCCGCCCTTCAGGCGCATCGTCATCGACGCGGGTCACGGCGGCCATGATCCAGGCGCGACCGGCTTCGGTGGGACGCGGGAAAAGGATGTGGTGCTCGACATCGCGCGGCGGCTGGAGCGGCAGCTCGAGGGCAGCGGCATGGAGGTGGTGATGACGCGGCGCCGGGATGAGTTTGTGCCGCTGCCGGACCGGATCGGGCTGGCGAACCGGCGCCAGGCCGATTTCTTCGTCAGCATCCACGCGAATGCGAACCGCAACCGCAGGATCAGCGGCCTCGAGGTCTACTACCTGCCGGAATCGGCGGAGGAGCTGCGCCGGGCACGCGACCAGGCGCAGGCGTGGCCGTGGGCCGCCTCGTCGCGGGCTGCGCTCGACGACACGCGCTCGCTGCGCACGGTGCTGTGGGATCTGGTCAACGTCGAGTCGCGGCGGACCTCCGTCCTGATGGGGATGCATCTCTGCCGCACGCTGCAGGAACGGCTCGCCGTGCGCAGCCGCGGCGTGCGGGGGGCGCGCTTCGTCGTGTTGCGGCAGGCGATGGTCCCCTCGATTCTCGTGGAGGTGGGCTATCTGTCCAACGCCAAAGAGGAGGCGCGGCTCGCCGGCGCCACCTACCGCGAGGCGGTGGCGAATGCGCTGGCCGAGGGCATTGTGAGCTTCGGCCAGACGCAGGCACGGCGGTATGCCTGGAGCGATGCGCCATGATGCGTCAGAGCCCCATCGGCGTCTTTGACTCCGGCATCGGGGGCCTCACCGTCGTCAAGGAGCTGCTACGCGTCCTGCCCCGCGAGGATCTCGTCTATTTCGGCGACACCGCCCGGGTGCCCTACGGCACGAAGTCCAAGGCGACCATCGTCAAGTTTTCCCTCGAGAATGTCGAATTTCTCCTGCAGCACAACGTCAAACTGATCATCATCGCCTGCAACACCTCCTCGGCCTGGGCGCTCGCCACGCTGAAGAAATATTTCAAGGTGCCGGTCCTCGGCGTCATCCGACCGGGAGCGAAGGGGGCCATCGAGCTGACCCGGAGCCGGCGCGTCGGTATCATCGGCACTCCGTCGACGATTCGCAGCCGGGCGTATGAGACGGAGCTGCGCCAGCTGGGCCGCGGCGTGCGGGTCTTCACGCAGAGCTGCCCGCTCTTCGTGCCGCTCGTCGAGGAAGGCTGGGAGGAGGAGGCGGTGTGCTTGGCGGTGGCCCGCCGCTATTTGCAGCCGCTGTTGCGGCAGCGCATCGACACCCTCATTCTCGGTTGCACCCACTATCCGCTGCTGGCCCGGGTGATTCAGCGGGTTGTGGGTCCCCGGGTGCGGCTGGTCGATTCCGCGCGGCGCGTGGCGTTGGAGGCGCGGGATCTGTTAGAGCGCGAGGAGCTCCTGCGCACCGCGGCCAACGGTGTTGCGCGCCGGCGGTTCATCGTCACGGATGAGCCGGAGCGGTTCCAGCGACTCGGTGAGCGCTTTCTGGGCCACCGGATCACCAATGTTTCGAAATGCGCCAGCCCTATGATGGCGGTGACCGCCTGATGCGTCCCGACGGCCGCGGCGCCGAGGCCCTGCGCAAGGTGAAGTTCACCCGCCGGGCCATGCGGTACGCGGAGGGCTCCTGCGTCGTCGAGTGGGGTCACACGCACGTGCTCTGCGCCGCGTCCATCGAGGAGCGCGTGCCCCCATTTTTGAAAGGCTCCGGCACCGGCTGGGTGACGGCGGAGTACGGCATGCTGCCGCGCGCCACGCACACGCGCAGCGAGCGCGAGGCCGCCAGGGGCAAGATCGGCGGCCGCACCGCGGAGATCCAGCGGCTCATCGGCCGCAGCCTGCGCGCGGTGACCGACGTGGCGGCGCTGGGCGAGCGCTCCATCATCATCGACTGCGATGTCATTCAGGCCGATGGCGGGACGCGCTGCGCGGCCATCGCCGGCGGCTTCATCGCCCTGGTCGACGCGCTGCGCCACCTCAAGAAATCGGGGCTGATCCCGGCGATTCCGCTCGCCGATTTTGTGGCGGCGGTGAGCGTGGGGGTGGTGGGGCGCACGCCGGTCCTGGATCTCGCCTATGAGGAAGACTCCAAGGCGCAGGTGGACATGAATCTCGTGATGACCGGCGGCGGCAAGTTCGTGGAGATCCAGGGCACCGCCGAGCACGACCCCTTCGCCACATCCGACCTCGAGAAACTGCTGGCGCTCGGACGCCAGGGCGTCAAAGAACTCATCCACCTGCAGCAGGCCTGCCTGGGCGTCGATTCGGTCGAGGCCCTCGCGACGCGCACCGGGTAATGGCCCCACCACCTGCCTTCGGCCCTGCGGGCCGGTCAAACCGAAGGTTTGACCCGCCTTCGGCGGATAAGGCAGGTGGTGGGGTGGCGGCGGCCCGGCCCACCCTCGTCATCGCCACGCGCAACCGGCACAAGGTGCGCGAGCTGCGCCGGCTGCTGGGTAGGCTGCCCGCGCGCTTCGCGTCCCTCGCCGACTTCCCGCAGACACCCATCGTGCACGAGAACGGCCGCAGCTTCGATGACAACGCCGTCCGGAAGGCGCGCGTCGCGGCCCGCGCGACCGGCTGTGTGGCGCTCGCCGACGACTCCGGTGTCGAGGTGGACGCCCTCGGCGGCCGGCCCGGCGTGCGCTCGGCGCGGTTTGCCGGGTCCGGCGCCACCGATGCGGCGAACAACCGCAAGCTGCTCCGGCTGTTGCGCGGCGTGCCATCCGCCCGACGCGGGGCGTGCTACCGTTGCAGTCTGGCGGTGGCGACACCGTCGGGCCGCGTCTGGATCACGCGCGGCGCGTGGCGGGGCCGGATCGCCACGGCGCCGCGGGGCCGGGGCGGGTTCGGCTATGATCCCGTGTTTGAGATTCCGCGGTATCGCCGGAGCGTCGCGCAACTGGGTGCCGTCGTGAAGCAACGTCTCAGTCACCGCGCCCAGGCCGCGCGCAAGGCGCGGGCCATCCTCCGTCGGGCGATTCGCCACAGGATCAGCCGATGAACAGAGTCAAGCCCCGCTTCCTGATGGTCTATCCGCTGCTGCTACTGGTCTTTCTCACCGCGCGCACGACGGAGACGCGGCTATCGGTCGGCGTCGGGCTGGCGTTACTGGGCCTGCTGATTCGTCTGTGGGCCAACGGTTACGTGGGCCACGTCAAGGTCAACTGGACCGAGCCGCAGCGCGGCGAGGCGAAGATCGGCCGGCTGATCACGGCCGGCCCGTATGCGCACGTCCGCCATCCCTTGTATCTGGGCACGCTGCTCATCGGCCTGAGCCTGTGGGTCATTGTGGGGCGCTTCTGGCTGGGCGTGGTCGGGATCACCCTGTTCCTGATCATCTACCGACGGAAGATGGACGAAGAGGACGTGACCTTGCAGCGCGAGGGGGGCGAAGCCTTCGGGCAGTATCAGCGGACGGTGCCGCGCTGGCTGCCCACGGGCCGGCGCGCGACCCAGCCGAGCGGACAATGGAGCTGGCAGGGGATCGTCGCCAGCAAGGAACCCAAGACGGTGGCCTGGGTCCTGGTGTTGCTCATCCTGCTCTATTTTCGCAAGGAACTGTTGCAGGAGCGGCGGCTGATGTGGGGGGAGCACGCGCTCACCCATGCGGTGCTCCTGGGACTCATGACCTGCCTTATTCTCGCGGACGGCGCCTATGAGCTGGTGCGGCGCCTGCGGCGGCGCCGCGCCTGAGCCTTACTCCGGCGTATCGCGCCGCAACAGATTGAAGAGATTCGGCAGGAACTGGCCTAACAGTTCATTCAGCGGCACCAGCCGCGCCGCAAACTTCGGCTGCTCCCAGGTTCCGGTCACCTCGATCCGTCCAATGCGCAGCAAATCGAGCTGGCCGACGACCTCCTGCGCTTTGCCCAGCGAGGGCGTCGACGAGAGCAACTGCTTCGAGAGGGAGGGGTCGATGGTCAGATGCAGCGACTTGTCGAATCCCACCGTCCCGCGCACCTCGAAATTCGCGTTGGTGCCGAACAGCGCCAAATCTTCCGTGACGAGCTGCTCGTTGGCGATCGTCACATGGCCCCGCACCTCCTGAATCGTCACCTGCCGCAAATCACCGAACTTGAAGGCCGCGGCGACCGTGACCAGCAGCCCCCCTAAGACCTGATTCAAGAACGGCACATTGGCGAGATTGTCACCCTGGGCGTGCACGAGGGCCTGGCCCCGCACCGTCGAGGGCGGCCCGAAGCTCGTGAGCTCCAACTGGCCGCCGGCGGTCCCGGACGGAATGCGCTTGTTGGCCGGCAGCGCCTGCGTGGCCTGCGCCAGGTCCATGCCGGTCAACTGCAGGCGCAGGGTGTAACTGGTGGGTGTCGTCGAGAAATCGACGGCGCCGTCGGCCACCAGACGCCCGCCGGCCGGACTCGCGCGCAATTCCGGCACGGTGAGCCTGCTGCCCGCGAGCCGGAATTCGCAGGCCACGTCGGCGATGGGCACCTGATGCCAACTCATCATCGGCGCCGCCACGGTCGCGTCCCAGGCGCCCTCCGGCCACGCGCGCAGCGGCCCCTGGCCGTCGAGCCGGATCCGCGCGGCCCCGCGCAGCGGCCAGCGCGCCAGGGGCTTCGCCCACGGCCACGGCAGCTCGGCGAGATCCTCCAGCGCCACAGCGCCCTCGCCGCGCAGCGCGAGCTGCGGCGTGTGGCGCAGGTCGGTGACCTGCCCGGCCATCCGCCACTGCGACGTCTTGAACTGGCCCTCCCACTGGGTGATGGTGAGCCGGTCGTCGGCCCACGTCGCATCGAACCGCGTCGTCAGCGGCTCGGCGCGCAACGTGAGTTGCAGGCGGGGCGACGTGGTGAACTGGCTCAGCTGGCCTTCCAGCGCATACGGTCGTCCATCATAGACGGCCCGCACGGGCGCGGCGCTGAGCGTGTGCTCCCGATAGCGCAGCGTGCCTTCGACATCGGTGAAGGGCAGCGGCAGCCACGGCGTCGTGACGCGGCCGTGGCGCAGCTGCAGCTCCGCCGTCACGGCGAGCGGCGCCGGAGCCCCGGAGCCATCGATGGTCAGTGTCAGGGCGCCCTCGCCGCGGCACTCCCACGCATCCAGCAGCGGAAAGAGGTTGGCGAGCTGTGCCAGCGGGGGTGCGGCCGTCACGGTCAGATGCACCGCCGGATCGGCGAACCGGGTGATCGTGCCGCTGACGTTCGCAGGAATGCCATCGTGGACGAGCGACAGCTGCTCCAGGGTGAGCGTCTGGGTGGCGTGCGTGTACCGCCAGGGGCCGTTGACCTGCTCGATGGGCCGCGGCCACTGCGGCAGGGTGGCCCCGACGTCTTGGAGTCTCCCCTCGGCCGTCATCGAGAGCTCTTCGGTGCCCTGCAGCGATCCGTGGATCTGCAGGTCGAACGTGGTCGAGCCGGTCAGGGCATAGGCCTTGAGCGCCGGGGCCAGGGAGGTCACTTGGGCCATGGTCGGCTGCGCCTGGAGACGGCACTCCAAGAGATGCGCGGTGAGATCGAACCGTCCCGTGATCTGCGTGGGAATGTCCAGCAGGGTGGCCGTGACATCGATGGCGTCGAGACCGTCCGGGCTGAAGCGCGCGGTGCCCTGCACGTTGCGGGCCGCCTGCACGATGGGAAGCCCTTCATACGCCATGTTGGTCATCCTGGCCGTGCCGCTCGGCGACCAGGCCGGTGTGCGGTCGGGCAGGTAGTCGCCAGTGGCTTCCAGTTCCACCTGGCCACTCAGCCGGGAGGAGGCGGTGGTCCAGGTCACCGTCCGGAGCTGGGCCATCAGCGTGAGCTTCGTGGGCTGGCCGGGACGCATCGTCAGGTGGAGTTGCGTCGAGCCGGCCGCCGCCGTCAGTGCCGCAGGCAGGCGGGCGAGGGTCGTCGGGGAGCATGTCGTGACATCGAAGTCCTGCGCGAAGAGGGTGGCGGCGAAGGCGCGCGTCGTCAGTCCATACCGTCCCACCACCGTCACCGGTCCCGGCCCCGGCTCCTGGAGATCGACGAACAGACGGAAGTGCGCGTCGCGGGTGGCTACCAACGGCAGCCACGCGACTTGGGCGCGCAGATATGGAGCGATCAGGATGGGCTCACGCGTGGCCGCATCGACGGCACGGACGTGGCGCAGCACGAAACCGTTCCAGGGGGCGTAACTGAGCTCTTCGATGGTGACGTTGGCGTGGAGGGCGCGGCTGAGCTGCCGGGCGAGGAGGGCCCTGCCCTGCTCCGGCAGCCAGCGGGCGTTGAGGTACCACGTGGCACCGGCCAGCACGACGCCGAGGAAGAGGCCGAGCCAGACCAGCCGTCGCAGGAATCGTCGCAGTCGTACGAACATGATGGAGGTATATTATAACAAAAGCCGTTCCGCACAACGGAATTGTCTGCCCGCGTCTTCTGTAGTACACTTACGACGTAAGTAAGGCCACGCCCTTTTGGTTGTGGAGGTTACGGCGCCACCCAAAAGGGCGGGGCGGGGCGTGGCTCAGCTTGGTAGAGCGCTTGGTTTGGGACCAAGAGGTCCCGAGTTCAAATCTCGGCGCCCCGATTCGCGCCCATAGCTCAATGGACAGAGCAGCGGCCTTCTAAGCCGTAGGTTGCAGGTTCGACTCCTGCTGGGCGCGCCACTTTCTGTGCGGCTTTATCACCGGCATCATTGTAAAATCACCGTAATCACCGAAACGTAGGAACGCAACCAATGTATCCACGTCATAGAGCGCTCAAAATGTTAACGGTCATCGCCCTGCTGCTGCTCGCCGGCTATCTCGTCGTCAAGACGGTCGGCGAGCGGTACCTCCAGCAGATCATTCAGGCGGAGTTGCAGCGCCAGCGGCTGCCGGTCACCATCACGATTGAGCAGGTCCAGATCGGCTTTCCCCTGCAGGTGGTGTTGAAGCGCGTCGCGTGCGCCATCGTCCAGAGCCCGCCGGAGTCTGTCTTCTCCGCGGAGCGCATCGTCGTCAATCCGCAGCTCGTCGGCTTCATGATGGGCCGCGTGGTGCTGGACAGCATCCGGGTGGAGCAACCCTCGCTCGTCCTCACGCGCCACAGCGAGCAGGCATGGAACATCACCCCGTTGTTGCCGCAGGCACCCAGCGCCACGGTGGCAGGCGAGCCGTCGGTCCCGGCCGCTGCACCCAGGCCGCTGTTGCTGGAAGTGCTACGTCTCGACGACGGCACGGTCGCCTTCACCGATGAGACGGTGGTCCCGGCCTTTCACGGCGAGCTGCGGCATCTGGACCTGGAGGTGAAGAAGCTGCCCATTCCCGTCCGCGCGATCACGACCTCATTCGAAGCGACGGGCGAGTGGGCGGGGCCCATCCAGAATCAGCGGTCACCCCTCACGGTCCACGGCTGGCTGGATCTGTCGCGCAAGAAAGGCGAGGTCAATGGCTCGCTGCACGATTTGGATGTGACGACGCTGGAGCCCTACTTCGGCAAGAAGCTGATCACGAAGCTCTACGCGGGGCTGCTCAATGTCGAGGGGCAGGCCACCCTCAACGGCAGCAACGAAGTGCTGGTCAAGCTCGACCTCGATCTGCGCGACCTGCAGATCAGCGGCGGTGACCTGACGCTGGAAACCCTGCAGGCCCAGACGCCCGCGCTGGGAACACTCGTGACGGCGCTGCAGCAGAATCAGAGCCATGTGACGCAGCATCTGGAACTGAATATCTGCTGGCCACCAAGCGATGGCGGATGGTCAAAATGGAAGGCAATCTGGTGCCGCTGTTGTTTGCCAAGTCACTCCTGGGCGGGGTGGACCGAATCATCCTGAAGATTCAGGAGGGCGCCGAGGCGACCGGCCAGGGCGACGCGGTGAAGGAGAAAATCCAGGACGCCATCAGCGGCGGCCTCCAGGAACTGCTTAACAAAGCCTTGCCTCCTCAGTAGTGACTGGTGAATAGTGGCTGGTGACTGGCAAGCAAAACAACCGTTGCCTGGCCGTCGATTTCTCGTACACTATTCACTCGTCACCAGTCACTAGTCACTGTTTTTCGTGGTGGGCGTAGCTCAGTGGTTAGAGCACCTGGCTGTGGCCCAGGGGGTCGCGGGTTCA
>JACQRC010000080.1 GCA_016206665.1 Candidatus Omnitrophota bacterium
AGGTCCTTCGCCTCCTTGAGGCCCAGGCTGGTCACCTCGCGGATGACCTTGATGACTTGTATCTTGTTCGCACCCACCTCGGCGAGGATGACGTCGAAGGAGGTCTTCTCCTCGGCGGCCCCGGCCGTGGCCGGGGCACCCGGGGCGGCCGCGACGGCCACGGGAGCCGCGGTGATGCCGTACTTCTCGCGCATCGCCTTGGCGTAGCTGGAGAGCTCCAGGGCCGTCATCTCATCGGTAAGTTTGAGCGCATCTTCGACGCGCTTGGAGAGCTTCAACTCTGCGGTTTCCACCATCGGTTCCTCCCGTCCGTGCTCTACTGACTGCTGACCCGTTCGACTCGCTACGCTCGCTCAGGGTCAGTGCTGAGCGGAGTCGAAGCACTGACTGCTGATTGCTGATTGCTCGTTGCGGCTGGCGTCTTCTGCTGGCCCATCTGCTCCACGGCGTACGTGACGTCCTGGAAGAGCCGCTCGACCGTCTGCACCACGTCGGCGATCGGCGATTCAATGGTGGCGACCAGTTCGGCCAGCAATTGCTCGCGGGAGGGCAGCGCCGCGAGCTGCTGCACCGTCTTCGCCGTGACCACCTGCCGGTCCACAAAGCCGCCCCGCAGCTCGAGCACGCCTTCGTGGGCCTTGATGAAGTCCAGCACAATCTTGGAGGTGCGACTCGGATCCGGTCCGATCAAGACCAGGCCAATCGGCCCCTCCAGCACGCCCGCCAGCTCCTGCAGTCCGGCCGCCTCGAGCGCCTTGCGGGAGAGCGACTGCTTCGCCACCACGTAGGAGGCCTGCTGTGTTCGCAATTGACTGCGCAGCGCCTCGGCGTCGCTGACTCGCAGGGCCCGGAACGAGGTCACGATCACCCCGGGGGCCTGCTGCAGCCGGTTGACCAATTCGCCGACGATCTTCTCTTTGGTGAGCCGCCCAATCGCCGGCATCGCTACTCTCCCGCCGTCTCGCGGTGCAAATCGTCCAGATCCAGGTGGCAGGGTGGGCCCATCGTCGTCGTGACGGTGGCGCTCAGCACGTAGCGGCCCTTGAGGCCGGAGGGCTTGACGCGCCACACCGCCTCGACGATGGCGCGGATGTTCTCGACCAGCTGCGGCGCCGCAAACGAGCGCTTGCCGCAGACGATGTGGAGATTGGCCAGCGAGTCCATCTTGAACTCGATCCGGCCACCCTTGACCTCCTTGATCGCCTTGACCACATCATCGGTCACCGTGCCGACCTTGGGGCTCGGCATGAGGCCGCGCGGACCGAGCACCTTGCCCAGCTTGCTCACATCCTTCATCATCGATGGCGTGGCGATCGCCACGTCAAACTCCATCCAGCCGCCGAGGACCTTGGTAATCAGCTCATCGCCGCCCACCGCATCCGCGCCGGAGGCCTCGGCCTCGCGCACCGTCTCGCCCTTGCAAAAGACGATGACGCGGCGGGTCTTGCCCGTGCCGTGCGGCAGCACCGTCGTGCCGCGCACCGCGAACTCGGTCTGCTTGGGGTCGATCTCAAGATGGCAATGAAGTTCGACCGTCTCGTCAAACTTGACCGACGGCAACTGCTGCAGCACGGCGACCGCCTCGTCGAGCTTGTAGCGCTTGAGCCGCTCGACCTTCTCGGCGGCGGCGCGGTATCGCTTGCTGGCCACGTCGACCATCTTAGGCCTTCGCCTCCACCACATCGATGCCCATGCTGCGCGCCGTACCGGCGACGATCCTCACGGCCGCCGCCAGCTCCCGAGCGTTCAAATCCTTCATCTTCGACTTGGCGATCTCCTCCACCTGGGCGCGCGTGATCTGACCCACCTTGTCCCGGTTGGGCGTGCCCGAGGCCTTCGCGATGTTGCAGGCCTGCTTCAACAACACGGAGGCCGGCGGGCTCTTGATCAGGAAGGTAAAGGAGCGGTCCTCAAACACGGTCAGAATGACCGGCAGGATCAGCCCCTCGCGGCTTTTGGTCTGCTCGTTGAAAGCCTTGCAGAACTCCATGATGTTGACGCCGTGCTGCCCCAGGGCGGGGCCGACCGGCGGGGCCGGGTTCGCCTGGCCCGCGGGACAATACAACTTAATAGTGGCTTTGACTTTTTTGGCCATGGTTAGAGTTTCTCGACCTGCCAGTATTCCAGTTCAACGGGGGTGGGACGCCCGAAGACGGAGACGAGGACTTTCAGACGACCGCGGCTGGGATTGACCTCATCGATCGTGCCGGAGAAGTTGACGAAGGGGCCCTCGATAATCCGCACGCCTTCGCCCTTCTCGAAGATGACCTTGGGACTGGGCTTCTCCTTCTTCTCCTGGCTTTGCCGGAGAATGTGGTTGACCTCCTCCTCATCCAGCGGCAGGGGCTTGCTCCCTGCGCCGATGAACCCGGTGACGCCGGGCGTGGATTTGATGAGGTACCAGCTGCGCTCATTCAAATCCATCTCGACGAGCACGTAGCCGGGGAAAAACTTGCGCTCGGTGATCCGCTTCTTGCCATCGCGGATCTCGGAGACCTTCTCCGTCGGCACGAGGACCTGGAAGATGTGCGTGTCCTCGCTCTGGCGCTGGATCTTGTTCTCCAGGCTCCGCCGAACCTTGTCCTCCTGCCCGGTCTGCGTGTGGATGACATACCAGCGCCGGTTCGGGATCGCCTTGACCTCGGTCGCCATGGCTTAGCCCGCCACCCGCCAGAGCCAGACCATCGCCTGGGACAGCCCCCAATCGCACACGCCAATGAACACGGCGAGCAAAGCGGTCACCACCAGGATGACCCGGGTCGAGTCGATCAGCTCCTGCCTGGTGGGCCAGGAAACCTGCTCCATCTCGGCGCGGACATCCCGCAAAAACTGGTTGAACCGACCGACCATGCCCACGCTAACCACCCGTGACCCAACGCCTCTCAATAATGTGGCAGGCCAGGAGGGATTCGAACCCCCAACCCGCGGTTTTGGAGACCGCTGCTCTGCCAATTAGAGCTACTGGCCTATTGGTCATGAGCGACACGACGTCTCCCAAGGCTCATTTTGTTTCCTTATGCGGGGTATGTTTGTGGCACCACTTGCAGAACTTCGAGAGGCCGAGCCGGTCAGTCACATTCTTTTTGTTCTTCGAGGAATGGTAGTTCCGCCGGCGGCACGCGCTGCATTCGAAGGTGATCTGTTCTTGCGGCATCCCAATCTCAATCCGATAAAAAAACCAGAGCGTCGAGCTCTGGTTCGTGGTTACGCGACAATTTCCGAGATCACCCCCGCCCCCACCGTCTTGCCGCCTTCCCGGATGGCGAAGCGCTGCTCCGGCTCCATGGCGACGGGGACGATCAGCTCCGCGCTGATGGCGACGTTATCCCCGGGCATGACCATCTCGACCTTCGCGGGCAGCGTCACGACGCCGGTGACGTCGGTGGTGCGGAAGTAGAACTGGGG
>JACQRC010000078.1 GCA_016206665.1 Candidatus Omnitrophota bacterium
GTGCTGGGTCGGCTTCGTCTTGAGTTCGTCCGCCGCCTTGATGTACGGCACCAGTGTCACGTGGACGTTGATGACGTTGCCCCGCCCGGCCTCCAGCCGCATTTGGCGGATCGCCTCGAGAAAGGGCAGCCCCTCGATGTCACCGACGGTGCCGCCCACCTCGACGATGACCACGTCCACCCCACTATGCACGGCCAGATCGGTGATCGACTTTTTGATCTCATCGGTGATGTGCGGGACGACCTGCACGGTGCCCCCGAGGTAATCGCCGCGCCGTTCCTTCGTGATGACCGAGTAGTAGATCCTGCCGGCGGTGACGTTGTTCTCCTTCGTCATGGTGAGCCCGGTGAACCGCTCGTAGTGGCCGAGGTCGAGATCGGTCTCGGCCCCGTCTTCGGTGACATAGACCTCCCCGTGCTGGTAGGGATTCATCGTCCCGGGATCGACGTTGATGTAGGGATCCATCTTCATCAACGTCACCTTCAGTCCCTTCGCCTTGAGCAATTTTCCGATCGAGGCCGAGGCGATCCCCTTGCCCAGACTCGAAACGACGCCACCGGTGACGAAGATGTATTTGGTCATGAGGACGACCCGTGACAAGTGACAAGTGACAAGCGACAAGCGAACCGGTAGAGGCCTGTCATCGTGACTTGATGCGAATGTTCTTCGCGCGGGCTTCCAACATCTCAGCCTCTTCCTTTCTGCCGACGTCCCGTAAGAACCCAGCGTACCGCTCGAGGACCGTCGCTACCTTAGGATGATCTTTGCCCAAGGTTCTCTCCCATGTCGCGAGCACGTGCTTGTAACGAATCTCGGCCTGACAGCCGCCATTGTCGAAGGCCCCATGAGGCAACTGTGTGGCGGTTTCGAGCAGCGCGTCGGGATCGGTCTGAACTTGAAATGCAGGTGACGGACTTCGCTCTGCGATGGCTACTTCGCGATCGAACGCCGACCCGGCCTTGGCCAGTTTGCCTTGGACACAATACACATGGATGAGCTCCTCTAACATCCCACAGAGCCATGGACTGTCTGGGCCGACGTTCTGTTCCTCGATGGCCAAGGCTCGCTCATACAGGGGTTCGATCTCAGCATATCGGTCGTGGATCTCGTACAGGTTCGCCAGCTCGAACAGGACATCTGCCACCTGCAGATTCTCTTTCCCAAAGGCCTGTTCCCGGATGGCCAAGGCTCGCCTAAACTGGATCTCGGCTGCGTCGTCGTTGAAGCAGGCACGGTTCCAACTCGCCAGTTCTATCAAGCGGTCCGCCACCTGCGGAGCGTTCGGGCCGAACGCCTGTTCTGCGGCTTTCACGGCTTCCTCGGCAGCCGTAGTCTTCTCTGCATACCATTCTCGTCGAAAGGGTGGGCCGGCCTGTGTAGTCTGTTCTACCTGATCGCTGGCCTGCGTGTGGGTGGCCAGGCTGGACGACATCGCCAGCGCCGTCACGATTCCGAGTCTCACCCACTTCATTCACGTCCCCACTTCAGACTTTGGACGTTGGACATCGGACGTAGGACGCATCTCGCCAAGCAATTTTTCGACCTGCTTGACGTCGTCCGCCGTGTCCACACTCACGGTATCGAATGAGGTCTCGACGACTTTGATCCGATAACCGTGCTCCAGGGCCCGCAGCTGCTCCAGGGATTCCGCCTGCTCGAGTTTCGTTGGTGGCAGTTGCGTGAACTTCAGCAAAAAGTCGCGACGAAAGGCGTAGATGCCGAGATGCTTGTAGTAGACCGGCTGGCCTTCCACCTTGCGTTGATATGGAATGGCGGAGCGGGAAAAGTAGAGCGCGAAGCCCTGCCGGTCGACGATGACCTTGACGACGTTCGGATTGTTGAGCGCCGCCGGATCCTTGACCAGCGTCATCAAGGTGCCCATCGGCACCGTCGCCTCTTTCTCCATCGCGTCCACGAGCCGGTCAATCATCTCCGGCCGCATGAGCGGCTCGTCGCCCTGAATGTTGATGACCAGCTGCGCGTCGGCCTGGCTCCGCGCCACCTCGGCGACCCGGTCCGTGCCCGAGGCGTGGTCCTGGCGCGTCATCACAGCAGTGCCGCCAAACTGCTGGACGGCCTCGACGATGCGCTGGTCATCCGTCGCCACCACGAGCCGCGTCAGCCGCTTGGCTTGTTTCGCCTGCTCATAGACGCGCCGGATCAGCGACTGGCCCCCGATCATCGCCAGCGGCTTCGCCGGCAGCCGGGTCGAGCCGTAGCGAGCTGGGATGACGCCGAGGACGCTCATGCGAGAGTGGAGCGCCGACGGGTCCTGCCGCCGACCACCCCCACCGTCCTCGGTTGCCCCGCCATGGCGGGGCCATCCCCCAGCCCTGCGGGCGGTGGAGGGCCCCCGGTCGGCGTCACCCGTCGGCGCTCGCTCATCGTCGCCCTCCGCGCGCATCGACGCTGATCCTCGCCTTGAGTTCCTCCGGCGTCGCCACGGCGGTGCCGACCTTGCCGACGACGATGCCGGCGGCGTAGTTGGCGAGGCGCGCGGCGTCGAGCGCCGAGGCGCCAGCGGCCAGGGCCAGCGAGTAGGCCGCGATCACGGTGTCCCCTGCTCCTGCCACGTCAAAGACCTCCTGCGCCTTCGTCGGAATATGCGTCGTGCGGCCGGAGGATTCGAAGAGCCGCATGCCGTCCTCCCCTAACGTGACGAGAACCGACCGGCAGCCTAATTCCTTCACAATCGCCTTGCCCGCCCGCTTGACACCATCGTCAGTATCGGTCTTGATGCCGGTCGCCTTCGCCGCCTCGAACCGATTGGGCGTGAGCGTCGTCACCCCCCGGTACATCCGAAAATGCTCCTCCTTCGGGTCCACCGTCACGACGAGCTTAGCACCCCGCGCGAGGGGCAGCACGGTGGAGAGCAGGCGCGCGGAAATCACGCCCTTGCCATAATCCTCGATGATGACCGCGTCCACCCCCTCGACTGCCTCCCGCACACTGGCGATGAGTCGCTGCAAGGTCTTCGCCTCAAGCGGCTCGACCGTCTCCCGGTCAATGCGCACCACCTGTTGATGGTGGGCGATGACGCGGGTCTTGAGCGTCGTGGGCCGCCGCTCGTCGATGACGAGCGAACCGATCTCGATGCCCCGCTCGGTCAGCGCCTTGCAGAGGAGTTTCCCCGCGCGGTCTTCACCGATGACCCCGAGCAGGGTCGCGTGGCCGCCCAGCGCAGCGATGTTGTTCGCCACGTTGGCCGCCCCGCCCGGCATCGCCGATTCGCGCTGGGTCCAGACGACCGGCACCGGGGCCTCGGGGCTGATCCGGTCCACCTTGCCCCAGACGAACTCATCGAGAATGAGATCCCCGATGACGAGCACGCGCCCCTTCGCGAGCTTCGGCACCCAGGCCGTCAGCCCTCCGCCGCGGCTCATAGCTGTTCCAGGATGGCGCGCACGAGCAGGGGGATCATGATCTCATGGTGTCCGGTCACCCCGAAGCGCTGGCCGCCTAACAGCGTCGGGCGCACCAGCACATTCTCCCGCGGCCGGTAGTGGCGGATCATGTCAAAGTCGCAGGTCGTGAGATTCTTGACGCTGTGGCCCAGGTTGCGCGCCACCGAGACCGCCTTCAGAAACACCTCCGGCAAAATCACACTCGAGCCGAGGTTGCAGGCGACACCACCCTCACCCAGCTCGGCGACGACGCCGGCCAGCGTGCGGAAATCGGCCAGCGAGGTCTGGCCGATCGCCGCGCCGTCGGCGGTCGCCTGCTGATGGATGATGTCGGTGCCGATGGCGACGTGGACCGTAGCGGGGAGGTCCCGCTCCGCGCAGGTGGCGAGCAGGCTCCACTGCCGGTATTTCAGTTTTTTCTGGAGGATCATCTGTCCCACGGCCCGGCCGAGGCCGATCTTCTTCTTCGCGCCCGCGACGATGGCGCCGTTTACGTACCGGTGGGTCTCCTCGGCCATCCCGAAGGAGCCATCGGCCAGGGCCTCGGCCACATCCTCGGAGGTCTGGCCCTGGTAGGCGATCTCGAAATCATGGATGATGCCGGAGCCGTTCAAGGCGATGGCGGTGACCACGCCGCGCTTGAGTAGTTCGATGATGAGCGGATTGAGGCCGACCTTGAGGACATGGGAGCCCATCATGAAGAGAACGGGTTTCCGCTTGCGGTGGGCGGTGAGGATGGCGGAGACGATCTTCCGCAGGTCGCCGGCAACCAGGATATCAGGGAGTGAGTCGAAGAATTCGCGGAAGGTGCCGCCTTTGCGGCAGACCTTGGCGAAGGCTTGGCCGGCGACTTTGCTGCGCCGGGAGGCGAGCGGATAGGTCTTCAGGCGCGTGACATCAATGGCTGGCACATAGGCATTGTACTCAACCAGGTAGAGACTGTCAACCAGCCACGGAGGCTTTTTCTTGGGAGCCTAGCAGTGACCTCACAGCCGTTATAACCTCTTCTACTGTAATGGCTTGTAGACATCTGAAGCTGATGGTGCACCGGTGCGCCAGGCAGGTGATGCATCCCACCTCGTGGTGCAGGACCCTATCCGATTCGCCCAACGGCCCCCAGCGCCGCCAGGAGAGGCCCTGCTGGTTGCGGCCGAAGAGCGACACGACCGGTGTTCCCACCGCTGCGGCGACATGCACCGGTCCGGAATCGTTGGAGATGAGGCAGGCGCAGCGCGCCAACAGGGCCGCCAACTCCTCCACGCTCAACTGCCCGCAGGCGTTCACCACGCGCGAGGAAGTTGGCGCAGCGATCTGCTCGCCCAGCGCCTGTTCTTTCGCCCCACCGATGACGACGACCCGGCGCGGCTGCTCGTACTTCGACTGTCGCTCAGTACTCGCCCTGAGCGAGCGAAGCGAGTCGAAGGGCTCGGCCTCGAGCCGACGCACCACCTCGGCAAATCGCTCGATCGGCCACCGCTTCGAAGGACAGGAGGCCCCTGGATGAACCGCAATCAATCCGTCATCCGGAGCGACCCCGCGCTCAGACAGCCATGACGACACGCGCCGCCGGGCCTGTTCCTGAATCGTGATCATCGGAGGCTCCCACGTCGGGGAGAAACCAAAGGCCTTGAGAAGATCGAGCGCGTAGCGGGCTTCGTGCTGCTGCCCCTCGGCTTTGCGATCCGGCAGGCTGCGCGTCAACAGCCAGCGGCCCCCTTTGCGCGCGTAGCCGATGCGCCCCGGGATGCCGGCCAGCCAGGCGATCCAATGCGAGCGCCAGGTGGCGTGCAGGACGACGGCGGTGCTGAACGCGTGCCGGCGCAAGGCCCAGGCGAAACGCACCGTCGCAAGGATGCCGCGATGGGCGCCGTCCTTGTCGTAGGCCAGGACCTCATCGACCGCGGGATGGCCCTCGACGACGCCGCGCCAGGTGTTGCGCACCAGCATCGCGAGATGCGCCTGCGGATAGGCGGCGCGCAGGGCGCTGAGGACCGGCAGGGAGAGCACCACGTCGCCCAAGCGGTCGAGGCGGATGACTAAAATACGTTGACGAGATTTCATCGGTGCAATAGCCATCAGCCATCAGCCATCAGCAATCAGCGTTCGGGTTTGCTGGTTGCTGATTGCTGGCTGCTGATTGCTTTTGTATTCTCCAGCACCCCCACCACCGCCTCATACACCTCCTGCGGCTCAAGGTATCGCATGCACTCGTGCTGGAACCGGCACAGCGACGCTTCGCACGGCACGCAGTGGAGCCGTTGCTGCAGCACGATGTCGCGCGGCCCGCGCGGCCCGTACTTGCGCGGGTCGGTCGGCCCGAAGATGGCGATGGTGGGCGTGCCGACCAGGCCGGCGAGATGCAGGGTGGCGCTGTCGTTCGTCACGAGTACTGCGCACCGGCCCAGCAGCGCCGCCAACTCCGGCAAGGTGGTCTGGCCCACGACGGAGAACGGCCGCGTCTGCATCTGCGCAGTGATCTTGTCGATCACCGAACGCTCGTCGGCTTCGCCGGTGAAGACGATGGCGGCGCGCTGCTCGCTTGAGAGCCGGTCCGCGACGGCCGCAAAGCCATCCGCCCGCCAGCGCTTGATGTGGCTGCGCGCGCCGGCCGCGATGGCGACGAGGCGGCGGCCGTTGAGCTGCCAGGTCTGGAGCCACGCATCAACTGTTTGGCTGGCCGCACCCGGAATCGGAAAGAGTTCGGACGTCGGGCTGAGGGCTACGGACGGCAGGCCAACCGTCGAAAGTTTCCAGAGATGGCGGTCGCGGCGGTGGAGCATCGCACGCGGCGGCTGGCGCCAGAGCGAGGTGGTCTGCCGGGCGCCGAGCAGGCGCGGCCAGAGGGTGCTGCGCAAATCGACGACCAGGTCGTAGTGCTCGCGGCGCAGGCGCTGCAGCCACTGCCACCGCTGCGCCCATCCACGGTTCCGGTCATACACGATCACCTGCCGGAGGCGCGGATCGCTCAGGACGACCGCCTGCGCGCGCGGACCGACCACGACGTCGATCGCCGCCGAGGGATAGGCGGCGCGCAGCCGGGCCAGCACCGGCAGCGACAGCACGGTGTCGCCGACGTTGCTCAGGGCGATCAGGAGGATGCGTGCCGGTGTGTGGGCAACAATGGACATGCGCGCGCGAAGACCTCCTCCAGGGTGATGGCCGACATGCCCGGATGCGGCGGGCGGTCGGGATGGTAACACGGTATCTCCGGACAACCATCGCGCCGGTGTATCACCGCAAACGGCCCGCTGCCGTAGGGCCCGGTCAGGGCCGGATCGGTGGGGCCGAAGAGCCCGATGAGCGGCCGGCGCAAACTCGCGGCCACGTGCAGCGGCCCGGAATCATTCGCAATCACCAGGGCGGCGTGCTCGAACAGCGCCCCGGCCTGCTTGAGCGTCGTGCGGCCTGCCGCGATGAGCGGCGGGCGCGCCAGTTGAGCGGCGATGGACTCGACCAGCGGCACGTCGGAGGGCGCGCCGGTGATCGCGATGGCCGCACCACATTCGCGGATCAGCCGGTTGCCCAGGGCGGCGAAGGAGGCCGCCGGCCAGCGCTTGTGCTCCCAGTTGCCGCCCGGATTGAGCACGACCAGCGGCTGACCCTCCGCGCGCTGCCGTTCGGCCAGCAACCGCCGGACGGCGCTGCGGTCATCCTCGCCGACGATAAAATCGCAGCCGCCGCGGTCGCCGCCAATGCCGACGGCTTCCAGAAGACCCAGGTAGGTGTCGGCCCGATGCAGCCGGACCGCCGGCTCCGGCACCGGGTCGGTGAGCAGCCAGCGGCTGCGGGGCGCGGTGTAGCCGATGCGGCGGGGAATCCCGGCCAGCGTCAGCAACAGCGTGCGCGAGAGGCTGCGTCGCAGAATGACCACCGCGTCGAACCGGTGGCGGCGCAGAACGGAGATGAGCGCCAATTTGCCCAGCACCCCGCGATCCTTCCCCTCTTCATCGTAGAGGATCGCTTCATCGACATACGGATTGCCGTCGAGGACCTCCCGGCAGCGCGGCACCGTCAGCGCAGCCAGGTAGGCCTGGGACCCATGGCGCCGCAACGCCCGGAAGACAGGGGTCGCGAACAGCGTGTCGCCGAACCAGTTCGGGGTGACCACCAACCACCGCTCGGCCTTCATGCGCCGGGCTCCGTCGAGACCACGGTGGGCACCTGTTCCATCGGTTCCCGCAGGAAGGGCCGCAACGCGGTGAGCACATCCTCGACGGTGATCTTGGTCATGCACTGCAGATGCTGTTTGAAGGGCAGCGGGCAGCGCCGCCGGTAACACGGACTGCAGGCCACCTGTTTCCAGAGCGGTGTCACCGTCGCGTCGGAGGGCAGATGGCGGCGCGGATCGGTCGGCCCGAACAGGGCCACGCATGGCGTGCCGACGGCGGATGCGATGTGCAGGGCGGCGGTGTCGAGGGTCACGATGGCCTGGCAGCGTTTGACCAGCGCCGCGAATTCGGGCAGGCTGGTCTTCCCCATCGCCAGAATCGGCTGGGCGTGCGAACGTTTCGCCAGCTCACGGCCGAGCGGTTCCTCATCGCGCGTGCCGGTCAGGACCACCCGGATCCGCTCGCGTCCCAGCGCATCGCAGAGTTCCGCCCAGGACTTCACATCCCAGCTCTTGGTGCGCCAGGCCCGGCTGCCGCCGGGATGGAGCCCGACGAGGCGCTGGTGAGCGCTCAGCCACTGCCGCTGCAGCAGCGACTCCACCGCCGCCGCGTCCTCCTCACTGGTCCAGCAGGCCAGTCCGCTCGGATCCGGCCGCACGTCCAGCAAGGCGAGCAGGCGCGCCTGGTGCTCGACGGGCGGCAGGGGTTCGGTGGGCCGCGCCGCGCGATGGTTGAGCAGGCGCGACCCCTTGCCATTCGCGAAGCCGTACCGGTGCGGAATGCCGCTCAGGAAGGCCAGCAGGTGGGTCGTGCGGTTGTTCTGCAGGTCGATGGAGGCATCGAACCGGTACGGCCGCAGGACATGCGCGAGGCGCAGCAGACCGCGTAAGCCCCGGTCGCGGCCACGGCGGTGGCAGAGCAGCACTTCATTGAGATGCGGGCAGCGCTGCAACAGCGGCCGCGCCTCCGGCCCCACCAACCCCACGAGATAGGCGCGCGGAAACTTCTCGCGCAGCGCCTGAAGGCTCGGACTGATCAGCACGACGTCGCCGATGGCGGAGAGTTTCATCACCAGCAGCCGGGTCACTTCGAGCGCATCCTGATAGACGCGCAGCGTGGCGTCCACCATCTGATCGAGGGTGTAGGCGGTCTCGACGCGCTTCCGGGCGGCAGCGCTCAGCTGCTGGGCCAGCGCCGGCTGATGCAGGATCTCGCCGACCGCATTGGCGAGCGCCACCGGATCGCCGGGCGGCACTAACAGCCCGGTCACCCGGTCCTGCACGATCTCAAGCAAGCCCCCCACCTGCGTGGCGACGACGGGTACGCCCGCCGCCTGCGCTTCGATGACGGCGCGGCCGAACGATTCGGGATAGGTCGAGGCCATGACCAGCGCATCGAGGCGCGCAAGCACGGCGGGAATGTCGTGGCGGGTGCCCAGCCATTCCACGTGCGGCGTCAACCCCAGCTGCCGGACCAGCCCTTCGAGTTCGCGACGGTAGGCGGTCTTGCTCTCCGGCGCGTCGCCGACGATGAGCAGGCGCAGGCGCGGCGCGGTGCGGGCCAGCCGGGCCATCGCGCGCAGGAAGACCGCATGCCCCTTGAGGGGGGTGAGCCGGCCGATGATGCCGACGGTCCACTCCTGCTGGGGCCGTTCGACCGGCGCACGGTACGCAAACTGGCGCAGGGCCACACCGCGCGGGATGACACGGATGCGCTCGATGGGCACGTCAAAGCGTTGCGCCATGTGGCGGCCCACGACCTGGCTGGGCACGATGACATACTTGCCCCAGCCCATGACGCGGCTGGCCCAGCCGGGACGGTAGTAGCCGTGGCAGGTCGTGACGAAGACGGCGCCGGTGCGCCGGCAGGCGAAATAGCCGATCAGGCCGGGCACGCGGGAGCGGGCGTGGACGATCTCGATGCGCTCGTCCCGGATGAGTTGCGCCACCTGGCCGATCAGCCGCCAGACATTGAGGGGTGATTTCCGGTGGACCGGCAGCGTCACGTGCTGGATGTCGTGGCGGCGCAGTTCCTCGACGAGGGCCCCCCCGTGTGAGACGATGATGGGCGTGTGGCCGCGGTGTTTGAGCTCCTTGGCCAGATCGACCACGCCGGTCTCTACACCGCCGACGTTGAGTTCGGGCAGCAGCTGCAGGATGCGCATGTCAGATCAGACGCGCGAGCGCCGTCGTAAGGCGCTCCGTGTCATCGAGCCGGTGCGCCGGCTGGCGCGTGCGCCACAGCCGCTCGAGGGTGGGCGCCACCTCATCGACGCTCACGAGATGGATGTACTCCTCCCGCGCCAGATGCTGCAAAAATCGGCGGTGGCGCGCGGAGCGCAGCGACGGCGCCAGGACGACGACGGGACGGCCCGAGGCGGCCGCTTCGGACACCATCGAGATGCTCTCCCCTGACACGACCAATAGGTGTGATGCGCCGATGATGCCCTCGACGGCGCCGTTCACATAGTCCCGGTTCGGCAACACGAGCACCGGGCAGCGGGCATCGCGGCCGAGCCGCGCTTCGATGAGGCGATCGATCGCCGCCGGGGTGCGGCGGGAGGTCGTGACGAGCAGCGACCCGTCGCAGGTCTCGGCGACCGAGGCCAACCCGGCGAGCAACCGCTCCACGGTGGATGCCTCGAGGACCGCCTTCGGCGTCGGACCGCCGAGCAGGACGCCGATGCGCAGATGGCCCTCGGCCAGCCACGCCGCCGTGGACGCATGCGGCTGGACGTGGCCGCGCAGGGCCGCCAGACCTTCCTGCAATGCCGTTTCGTCGAACCGGCTCAAGGCCCCTGCGGTGATCACGATATTCGGCCGCGCCGGCGGCTGGTCATGCGCGGGAATCAGGGCGAGGTGCCAGCGCGACAGCGGCAGCAGCGATGGCCGCATCACCACGATCGATTTCGCCAGCACCGTCGGCGCAAACAGGGCGTTGGCGAGCGACGCCGCCGAGCCGGTCGAGATCACGACATCGGCATACGCCCGCGAGAGTGACGCGTAGCTCTCCCGGTCCAGCGCCCAGCGCAGCACCCGCACGCCCGCGGCGCCGAGCGGCCACCAGGCCGCGACCGTCGCCAGCCATTTCCGCCAGGGATGCCGCCACGCGATGGCGATCGTCTGCGTGCGCACCTGCTTCCCGCGCGATGCGGCCAGCCCGGTGTACTGCCGGGCCACATGCTCCGATTGCCGACGGTGGCCGACCTTCCCATCGTCGAGCATGAGCACCGCGTGCGCCGGCGTCGACTTCCACCGCTTGTGCATCCACAGCCACTGGTCCGGATGCTCCGCGACGTGGCGTTCCAAGTGGGCCGCAAATTGCCCCAGGCCCGCGCGGATGCGCGCCGTCTCGTCCCCGTCGGCCGGGTACTCGATGGGCGGCTCGAGGTCGATGATGTGGTGCGCGCCGCGCGTGCGGTGAATGAAGGTCGGCAAAATCACCGCACCGGTCTCGAGGGCGATCTGCACCGCGCCCTTCGCCACCGAGGCGGGCCGGCCCAAGAGCGGCAGATACTCGCCGTGCTCCTTCGCATCCTGGTCGGCGACGATGCCGACGATCTGTCCCGCCCGCAGGGTCTTGATGAGATCGCGCATCGCCATGCCCTTCGCCACGATGCGGCAGCCCTTGGCCTCGCGGTACCGGTTGAGCAGGCGGTAGAGGCGTGGAAACTGCTGAATGCGCGCCAGCGCGGTCACGGGATAGCCCACGAGAGCGCCCACAATCGAGGAAAGTTCCCAGTTGCCGAAATGGCCGGTCAGGAAAATCAATCCGTGGCCGCCCTGCAGGGCCGAGGCGATCCGGTCAACATGGTTGATCGTCACATAGGCCTTGACGTAGGCGCGATCCATCACGGGCAGGCGCAGCATCTCGACGGCGCCCTCCCCTAAATGCTGAAAGGCGCGCTGGATGATCCGCCATCGCTCCGACGGTGTGTACCGATCGCCGAACGCGGCGGTCAGGTTGGCGTAGCCGATGCGCGCGCGCTTGCGGGCGAGCAGCCGCGCCAGATCGCCACCGCGCCGGCCCAACCACAGCGCCGCGTCCCACGGCAGCCACCGCACGCCGGCGCTCGCCGCGCTAACGGCTCCACACAGCGCAACATCGATCCACCACACGCTGTTCGTCCTCCTTCGTGACAAACTGCAACTCGACCTGCAAGATGAACCAGGCCAGACGCCGGCCCGCTTCCTTCACCGGCGAAGCCAACCGCACCCAATCCTTCGCCGTCGTCACGATCTGGGCCACGTCGTACCGCGCCGCCTGCCGCAACAGCCAGGCCACATCGTCGCGGCCAAACCGGAAATGGTCGGGATACCGCCAGCTCACCGCCACCGCCGTCTTCAGACCCTGCAGCGTCGCCTCGAAGGCGGCCGGGTCGCCCACCGCGCTCACCGCCCCCACGCGCCGGCCATGGAGATGGGAGACCGGCTGCACGCGCTGCGTGGCCGGGTCCAGCAGCCCCACGGCGCGATGCACCGCCTCGGCCACGATCGCCTGCGGAAAAAAGCGCTGCAGCGTCTCACGAATGGGCCGCGCATCAGCCACGCGATCGGTCTTGGTCAGCACGATGATGTGCGCCCGGCGCAACGCCGAAGGCTGCTCGCGCAGAATTCCGCGTGGCAGCAGACGCTGGTTCCCAAAGAGCCGGGTCGCATCGACGAGCACGATGTCCAGATCGCGTCGCAGCCGCCAGTGCTGGAAGCCGTCGTCGAGAATGAGGCAGTCGGCGCCGAGCCGCTCGATCGCCCAGTGCGCCGACCGGCTGCGCCGCGGATCGACGAGGACCGGCACATCCTGCAGGGCCCGCGCCAGCAACAGCGGCTCATCCGCGAGGCCGTTGCGCATGGCAAGATGCCGGCCCTCCAGCGTCGTGATCTGATCGCCGCGATAGAGCAGCGGATACGCCCCGTCGCCCTGCGTGCCCCCGTAGCCACGGCTGAGGATGGCGACCGACCGGCCGGCCTCCCGGCAGCGACGCGCGAGCACGGCCACCAGCGACGTCTTGCCGGTCCCACCGACGGTCAGGTTACCGACGCTGATGACCGGTGCGTCCACACGGGCCGACGAGAGCCAACCGCGCCGGTAGGCGACGGTCACCCCCTGCGTTGCCCACCGATACCCCCACGACGCGACACGCAAGGGCACTCGCATCAACCGCGCCGCCAGACCCGTGGCTTCATCCTGCATGAGCCGCACCGCATACCGGCGCAGATGCGCCTCGGGCGGGAGCGGCACTTCCGGCAGCATCGGCAGCGACGGCTCCCGCAGCACCTCGACGATTGCCGCGAGCGTGCGATCGGTAGCGCCCCGCTGCCTGGCCACCACCTCCGCGGCGCGGCGGCCCATGGCCGCCGATGCCTCCGGCGCCTGCAGCAGCTGCCCGAGCCGCTCGGCGAGCGGCCGCTCATCCGGCACCTGGATGATGGCCTGGGCGTCGAGCAGCTCCTGCGTGATGGCCCGGAAATTCTCCATGTGCGGTCCGACGACGACCGGCTTGGCGAGCGCTGCCGGCTCGATCGGATTCTGCCCGCCCTTGCGGACAAAACTGCCGCCCATCACGACCACGTCGGCGACGGCGTAGAGGTTGGCCAGCTCCCCCATCACATCGAGCAGCATGACCGCAGAGGAGAGCGGCGCATAATGCGTGTACCGGACGACGGACAACCGCTGCTCGCGCAGCGCGCGCTCCGCGTCGTCGCACCGCTCGATGTGGCGCGGCGCCACCAACAGCCGCAGGTGCGGGACGGCCTCCCGCACCCGGCGGTAGGCCTCGGCGATGAGCGTCTCCTCACCCGGGTGCGTGCTGCCGGCGATGAGGAGCCGCTCCGACGGCGTCAAGCCCAGTTTGCTGCGCAGCGCCTCGATGGCCTGCGCGCTCATCGTCGTCGCAGCCACGTCGTACTTCAGATTGCCCGGCACCCGCACCCGGTCGGCCGGCACGCCCAGCGCCGCAAACCGCTCGGCGTCGCGCGCCGATTGCGCGCAACAGCGCGCGATGCCGCGCAGCCGCGGCGCAAAGGCGCGCCGCAGCCGCTGGTACATCGGCCATCCGCGGTCCGACAGGCGGCCGTTCACAATCACGACGGGAATCTGCTGCTCCTCGGCGCAGCGCAGCAGATTCGGCCACAGCTCGGTTTCCGTTAGGATGAGCAGCGACGGCTGAATCCGGGCGAAGGCGCGCTGGACGATCCACGACAGATCCAGCGGACAGTAGATCAGCACATCGTCCTGCGTGATGATGCGCTCGGTCAGCGCGTAGCCGGTCGGGGTGATCGTCGAGAAGACGATGCGCCACGTCGGATACTGGGCCTTCAGCCGCTGGTAGAGTGCGCGCACCGCGGAGACCTCGCCGAGGCTCACCGCGTGCAACCAGAGCGTCGGCCGCATCTCCGCTAGACGCGACGCCACCGCCTCCGGGTACCATCCCAGCCGCATGAGCAACTGTCGGTTGAGCCGCCGCTGCAGGGCATACCGTGGCAGCGTGATGAGCGCCAGCGCCATCATCAAGAGGTCATACAACAGCCACATCATCAGGCTCTCGGGTGGGCTTTGTCATAAATGGCTTTCAGCCGCTGCGTCGTCACATGCGTGTAAATTTGTGTCGTGGACAGATTCTTGTGGCCCAACAATTCCTGCACGCTGCGCAGATCGGCGCCGTGGTCCAACAGATGGGTCGCAAAGGTGTGGCGCAGGGTGTGCGGCGAGACGTGCATCTGCAATCCCACCTGATGGATGTACTTGTTGACGATCCGCTCCACGGCGCGCGGCGACAGCCGGGTGCCGCGGGGATTCAGGAGCAGCCACTGCGGCTCTTTGATCTTCTGGTCGGCGCGCAGCTGCAGGTAGCGGTGCAGCATCCTGATGGCCCGCTCGCCCACCGGAGCCAGCCGCTCCTTCCTGCCCTTGCCGTGCACCTTGATAGTGCCGCTGATCAAATCGACATCCTCGAGGCGCAGGCCGGTCAGCTCGCTCACGCGAATGCCGCTCGAGTAGAGCGTTTCGAGGATCGCGCGGTCCCGGGCGCCGGCCAGGGTCGTCGGCTGCGGCGCTTCGACGAGCCGGGTGACCTCCTCCTCCCCCAGAAAGCGCGGTAACCGCTTGTCTAATTTGGGGGTCGCCAGCAGCACCGCCGGGTTGGCCTTGAGCACGCCCTCGCGCAGGAGAAACCGGAAGAAGCTGCGCAGCGTCGCCAGCTTGCGGGCCACGCTGCGCTTCGCCAGGTTCTTCCCGCGCAGCTCGGCCAGAAACCTGCGCAGGGTCAGATAATCGATGGCATCGAGCGGAGTGTCCTTGAGGAAATCCCGAAAGCCCCTGAGGTCAATCCGGTAGTTGCGCAGCGTATAGATGGAGGCGTTCTTCTCGAGGTCGAGATACCGGAGAAACCGCTCGATGTAGCGATCCACGCTGGCCTGCTTACTCGACGACCGGTTCGCCGTCCTCGCCGGACTCTGCGGCGGAGCCGGCGGCCGCGTTCGCCTCAGTCGGCAATGTGCGCGCCGTGAACTTGCAGTTAGGATAGTTGCCGCAGCCGTAGAAGACGCGCCCGCCGCGGCCGCGCCGCTCGACGATATCGCCGCCGTCCTGCGGGCACTTGACCCCCGTCGGGACGGGCTTGGCATTCTTGCACTCTGGAAAGCCGGAACAACTCATGAACTGGCCGTACCGTCCCCAGCGAATCACCATCGGTTTGCCGCACTTCTCGCAGACTTCCTTTGTCGGCATCGTCACCCGCTTGACGCTCTTCATCTCTTCCTGGGCGGTGGAGAGCGTCTGGCTGAACGGTTCGTAGAACTCGCGGATGACCGTCGCCCACGCCATCTTGCCCTCTTCAATCTCATCGAGCTCCTCTTCCATGAGCGCGGTGAATTGCACGTCGAGAATCTTGGGAAAATGCTTCTCGAGCAGGCCGGTCACGATCCGGCCCAGCGGAGTCGGCACGAGGGAGCCGCCCTGCCGGTTCACATAGCTCCGGTCAACGATCGTCTGAATGGTCGGCGCATAGGTGCTGGGCCGGCCGATGCCGTCTTCTTCGAGCGCCTTGACCAAAGAGGCGTCCGAGTACCGCCGCGGCGGTTTGGTGAAGTGCTGCTCAGGAATGAGATCCAACAGCGTCAGAGGCTCGCCCGCTGTCAAGGGAGGCAGGAGATCGAGCCGCTGCTCCGATTCGTCCTCGCCGCTCTCTAAGTAGGCGGCCGCGAAGCCGGGGAAGACCACGCGCCGTCCCGCCGCTCTCAGCACACACTGGCCCGCCTTGATGCTCGCCGTCGTCACCTCATCTACCGCCGGCGGCATCTGGCTCGCCACGAAGCGGGACCAGATCAACCGGTACAGCGCAAACTGCTCCTCGGTCAAGAATTCCTTCAGACTCTCCGGGTCCCGCGTCACTAACGTGGGGCGGACCGCCTCGTGCGCCTCCTGGGCCGTCTTCTTCGACCGGTACCGGTTCGGCGCCTCCGGCACATACGCCTTCCCGAACCGTTTCTGGATGTACTGCCGCACGCCGGATGTGGCCTCGTCGGCAATCCGCACCGAGTCGGTGCGCATGTAGGTGATGAGCCCGGTGGCGCCCGCTTCGCCCACCTCCAGGCCTTCATAGAGTTGCTGGGCGGTGCGCATCGTGCGCGAGGCGGAGAAGCGCAGCTTGTAGAAGGCCTCCTGCTGCAGGGTGCTCGTCGTGAAGGGTGGCTTGGGGTAGCGTTTCTGCTCCTTCGTCTCGACGCTGGCGACGGAAAACGCGGCGAGTTTTAGCGCGGCGACCACCTCATCGGTCTTCGCCCCTGTCGCCAGCTCGACCTTCTTGTCGCCGATCTTCTCTAACGTCGCGAGGAACTGCTCGCGCGAGGAGCCCTGCTTCTGCAGGTGCGCCTCGATCGTCCAGTACTCCTGCGGCGTAAACGCCTCGATCTCCTTCTCCCGGTCAACGATCAGCTTGGTCGCCACCGACTGGACCCTGCCCGCCGACAACCCCCGCCCCACCTTGCGCCACAAGAGCGGCGACAGCGAATAGCCCACGAGCCGGTCGAGGACCCTACGGGCCTGCTGGGCGTTGACCTTGTTCATATCCAGCTCGCCCGGATGCTTCAGCGCCTCGTTGATCGCGTGGGTGGTGATCTCATGAAAGGAGATACGGAAGATGCGCGGCGGCGCGGCGGTCGTCTTCGGTGTTTTGGTGGCCTTCGGTGTTTTGGTGGTTTTCTTCTGCGCTTTCCCATCCCGAAATTTGCCGCTCAACAGCATCGCGAGATGCCAGCCGATCGCCTCGCCTTCCCGGTCAGGGTCGGTCGCCAGGTAGACGGACTCCTTGCCTTCCATCTCCCTCTGCAGGGCTTTCACCGTCTCGCGCTTCGCCTTGATCACGACGTACTCCGGCTCGAAGCCCTTCGCCGGGTCCACGCCCATCTTGCTCGCGGGTAAGTCAATGATGTGGCCCATCGAGGAGGTGACCGCAAACTCCTTGCCCACGATCTTCGTGATCGTCCGCGCCTTGGCCGGGGATTCGACGATGATGAGAGACTTAGCCATGTAACCGCCGCTCACCATAGCAATCAGCAACCAGCAATCGGCAGTCAGCATGCCGTGGCTTGTGCTGACTGCTGACTGCTGACTGCTGACTGCTTCCACCTCCAACAAGACGCACGATCTCCACCTGATCCCCGCCTTTGAGGATGACGGCCGCCAATTGATCGCGCTTCAGAATCGTCAAGTTATGCTCCACCACGACGATGCCGGGGTTGACGTTCCGGGAGGCCAGCAGCTGCTCCATCGTCATCCCCTCCGGCACGTCGAGCTGGTCACCGTTGACCTGCACCTTCATCAGTTTGCCAGTCACTAGTCACTCGTCACTAGTCACTCGCACATACCGCTTGCCTGGCAACTGTTTCACCAAGTGCCTCATTTCCAAGTCCACCAACTCACTCGACACCTGATAGACCGGCAGCTCAGCCGACCGCGTGATCTCATCGAGATACCGCGGCTCCCCGGAGAGCACCTCCACAATCTTGCTCTGCGCCTCGGTCAACTCTGCCAATTTCGTGGTTTCGTGACCTTTCGTGTTTTCGTGGTCTGCTTTACGTGTTTGTTCTGCCTCTATCCCAAACTCTTCCAAAATGTCTTCCGCGGATTCGACGAGCTTTGCGCCTTGTTTGATGAGATTATTGGTCCCCCTGGCCGTCACCGCATCCACCTTGCCCGGCACCGCGAAGACCTCGCGCCCCTGCTCGAGGGCGCAATCCGCGGTGATCAGGGCACCGCTCTTCTGGCCCGCCTCGACGACCACGACCCCGAGGGAGAGCCCGCTGATGACGCGATTGCGTCGAGGAAAATATTCCCGCCGCGGCCCGGCCTCGAGGGGAAACTCGGAGAGGACCGCGCCCTGCTCCGCAATCCGTTTCGCCAAATCGCGATGCTCTTCCGGATAGAGGCGCGCGAGGCCGCTGCCTAACACGCCAATCGTCCGCCCGCCGGCCGTCAGCGCCCCGCGATGCGCGGCCGCATCGATGCCTCGCGCCAAGCCGGAGACGATCGTGACGCCGCGTTGGGCCAGGTCATGCGCGAACCGCTCGGCCGTCTCCTGGCCGTACAGCGACGCCTCCCGCGCGCCCACGATGGCGATGGCCGCACCATCTTCCGGCAATAACGTGCCGCGCACGTACAACACCATCGGCGGATCGGTAATGGTCTTCAGCCTCGATGGATAGCCGGCGTCGTCGAGGGTCACGACCGTCACCCCCGTCTTGCGGATGAGTGCCTGCTCCCGGTACAACCGTTCCTTATTCCGGCACGCCTCGGCCACCCGCTGCGCTGACGCCGCCTTCATCCTGCCCGCCCGCTGGAGCGTCTCCGCCGACGCCCGCAGCACGGCCTCGGCACTGCCCAAGACCTGCAACAGCCGCTTCGCTGCCAGCGGCCCCGGGTCGGCCAAATTCAGCCAGATCAGCGCGTCCTGGTTATCCACAGAGGGGTTTCTCATTCACAAACGCATAGTTTAACATGGGTAACGGCAGGCGACAATAGAGGTTTTAACCGCCGGAAGGATGTTAGGACATCGCCTTGACTTGAGATCACAGTTTGTGATCTCAAACGCTTAACGGAGAGAGAAGGCCGTCCGGTGCTGGAAGAGGGTGAGTTTGAACGTTTCCAGGCAGTCCTGGCGTCCCAGAATCGGGGGCAGGTCATCGCGGTTGATAAAACCCATAGGGATCTGCCGCATCCAGGAGCCCAGTTTCATCGGCCAGCGCGGCAAAAGCACGACACGCTCGCTGGCGCCGATACCATATGTGCTAAAGGGTTGTCCCTCTCTGGTTAAATCGATGCCGAAATCCGATGCGCGTGCCCTTGGCAAGAGCGTGTAATCGGCCCCCGTATCAACGAGACAGACCAGACGCACCCAGCCGTTGATCTTTCGGGACCAGAAAAATGCTGTCGCCGTGGGCTGGTAGACCGTTCCGAAGAGCGACGATGGCCGCCGTTCAAACGCAAAGCTGACGCGCCGACTCATAAGATCAGCGATTCAGCCTTGGGAACGTAGATGAGGGTAGGGGTTGCGCCGGGATGCTTGCGGATCACACGATCGAAGAGGCGAGAGGATTCTGCTCCAGTGCGAGCGACGTAGACGCGCCTACCCACCACGATCAAGTGCTTCCCCCGATAGCGGGGGTTCTCGCAGACTCGCCGCAGAAACGCCTGACCGTTCTTGGCCTTTGCAGATTTGGGCTTCGTCATCATGCTCACCTTATCATGTGTCTCCTTCACCGTCAACGCCGCCCACCCTCGCCCGCCCTTCCTGGCTGCCTGTTCCATCATACTACGATTAGAAGTTTCATCAATATCAATTTTTCTTTCTATGCAATTCCCTCATAGACTCAGTTCTCGTCCTGCGTCGCTCGCGTGGCGCGCGTCTGCTCCTAAGATGGCGCGGGTGGTCCCACCACCTGCTGCGCCCCGCCGTCAGGCGAGGCAGGCAGGGGCGGCCCGGCGGAGTTTGAGGTTTGCAGTTCAGAGTGCGGAGGGTATGTTGAGATCACAATGTGTGATCTCAACATCCTGCTTCTGATGGAATTGCACGCCAGCTTACGGCCGTGGTTTCAGATCAAGCCAGCCATGCTTGTGGTCGAAGACGATGACAAACCGCTCGAAGAGGTCTTCTTGACCGAGGATGCCGTACGGGATCTTCAGACCGGGAGCAAAGACCACGTGACTGGCAAAGCGCTGCTGCTGTATGTCCAGCTCGATCCGGTGACGGAACCCCTCCTGTGCTACACCTCCTACCCCGGCGAAGGTCACTCGCGAGCCTCGGCGAATGTCCAAGCCCAACGCTTCACCGATCTGCGCATGAAAGATCGAGTAGTCGGCGCCGGAGTCAACCAGGGCTTCGTACGCGATCCGTTGCTGGCCGACGCTCACGTGAATGGGAATGACCGGACGAGAGACGGCGGAGGTAAGACCCCTGGGGCGGGACTGGACAACGAATCGCTTGTAAGGAAACCTCATACAATGTAGGCGCTGTGCTCTCTCGGCGCCCACATCAGGATGGGGTCGCGTTCTCCTCGCGCTTGAGCTTTCTTGAGGGCTTGCCGTGGATGCTTGGCGCTGGCGACGACCCGACGCTCGTCCGCAGAGAGCGCCACCCAGCAGTTGGTATGCTTAACGAGGAGCTTGCTCAGATCGATGGGTCGAACGGTTGAACCAGGCATGCCCACTCCTTTGTCGCTCAGGTACAGTATATCTCATCCTAACTATCGAGGCAATGGTATTAAGACCCTGCAGGCAACGTGTGCCGATACGCCCGACTTACTGATGCTGCTCCGTCTCCTGAGCTCCACGGACCCTTTCCTGGATGGCGCGGGTGGTGGTGTCGGGCGGCACAGGGCTGCGGATGCGGCTGGGAACCCCAACGGGCTCTGCCGGCTCCGGCACCTGTGGTCCGACGGTGGTGGGCTCGGCTGGTTCTGGCGTCTCGAAGAACTTGGGATCGTCGTCCTTGTCTTTCCGGAAGACGATGCCGTCCCACGCGGACCCAAAGGTGTTGCTGTAGCCTTCATAATACCGAAGCTGCGCGAGGGGGGTTCTCTGGACCTCAAGGCCAAAGCTCGTCGGAATCGAAAACCGCTCCACAAATTCACCAAGATTGTTGGTTCCGCTATCCTCCAACGCCGCAAGCCCTCCCTGATCGACTTCCATGACCGAGGCGGTCTTGTCCTGGCCAATGACTTCTCGTAATCGCCGCGCAATCGAGAGCTGAACCACAGACCCGTCATTGTCCGTCGTGTCCTCCTGAGCCAGCTGCTCGAGGCTACCCAGCACCAGGATTTTGGCATCGGGAACCCGATACAGGACCTGTTCAAGCGCACCCACGCGGGCCTCCAAGGCCACCTGGCCTTTTGGCGCTCCTCTCGTCAGCTCCTCCCCGAGAGCTCCATACAGGATGAACTGGACACGGCCGTGTAGTTGCTGCACCATCCGCTGGAAGTGTTCGGCTTTCACGATGTCACTGGGCTCACGCTCCAACAGCGGGCCGGCATCATCCGCCGCATGCTTCCAGGCGGTGGGCGGAAGCTCACCACGGATCAACTGTTGCAGATGTCCTGCTTCAGCGCTCGGAACCGGTAAGGCCACGTGGGTCAGCCCCGCCTGCCTGTGTAACGTCAGGATATCCTCGGTGAGTCGCGTGAGGGGACGATCATCGGTGGCCAGCCCCAGGAATACCACCCGCTTGCCCTCCTCAAACAGCTCGGCGAAGAAGCGACGAGGCAGCCTGCCGCGCTGGCGAATGACCGCGTGCAGCTCGGCCATCTCGCGAGGCGTTAACTGCGGGAGCTGCCTGCGTGTTTGCTCCGCCTCTTCTTCCATCAGTTGACCAAGGACTGTGGCTTCTTCACGCCAGCGCTTGTCCGGCTCCACTGGAATGTCTCTGAGAGTATCGAGGAGTTTGTTCGAGAGGTGTCGAACCGCAGCGACTCGTGAGCGGCGGAATCCTTCGAGGGTCTGGATGAATTGAGGATCGTGTCGTAGCACATCAGGCGACAGACGCTGTTCTTCGATCAGAGTAGCGAACTCGGCCAGCGTCCTTTTGGCAAACTCCGGATGAGCGAGGAGGCCTTTCAGCGCCTCAAGCAGTTCTGGGTCAATAGCCTCGCGAGAAAGGCTCAGACCGCTGAAGCCCCCTTCCACGAGATGACGATGCACAGAGCGCAGGGCCGTTAAGACTTCGTTGCGGATGGCCGGAACGTGCAGGCCAAGCCGCCCCATCTCCCAGAGCAGTGCCCCCTGGAACGCCTCATCGTGTTCGCTGCGATATTGCGCGAGCATCACCTCGAGGATTGCGTCGCGAGTCGCAGGGGGGCGCTGGGAAAACTCCTGTGCAATCGCATCGAGGGCTACCTTTTTCGACCGGGCGTTGCCGGTTTCAAGCAGGTGCTGGTGAAAGCGCAGCTCTGGCCAGGTATCAGACGCCTGGCTCGTCTTGGATTCTGTACCGGGTTCGGCGGGGACAGGGTGTGGGCCCGGTGCCGCCGCCCCCGGCACGGCGGGGGGTGGTAAATCAGAACTGATACCTTTTTCCCCTGGCGTCGCTGGTGCAGGACGCCTAGCATATGAGATCCATTTGATACCCAACAGGGTATACACGCCGATCGCCAAGGACTCCGCAATAAGATCTCCTGGATCCCAGTCAGTTACGAGTTCGAAATAAATACTGGCTAGGAGCAATGATAATCCGCTAAGGCTCAGGCGGATGATACGGCTTCGTGTGGATCCGAGCAGATCCAGTGCGCTCCGCTCAGGCCACCCTTGTTGAACGTTGGTTTTTCGTAACGTGACATGGTAGTGCCACAGTGCAACGAGATAGTCCCATCCAAGATGCAGTCCGGTTAGTATGATATAGGCATAAAAGAAGTCCACCGCATGGCCATGCAACCACTGCCAATCAACGAGGAGGTGCTCGAACAATCTCTGCTCATTGCGAATGAAAATGGAAACGAACGACACGCCCGCACCTGAAATCACTACCAGGACAACGTTAAGAATCCAAGCAATGGGTCCCGATGCCGTTCTTCTTTTCGTCTCCCCACGCTCGACTCCCGACCCGCTCGCCGGCCCCTCCCCCGCCACCCCACTCCCCACTCCCGACTCGTCCGCCGCCCCAGGCCCGGCGGTGTCGATCTTGGGCGGGTGCGCCGGTTTCCTCGCAAACAGATATACCCACTCGATGTTGCGCGCTGGCTGCTTGGACGTCGGCGAGTCCAGTTGCACGCCACTCTCGATGATATCGAAGCCATGCGTCGCGACTACCTGGCGGAGTTCTTCTTCTTGATAGAGCCTGAAGCTCCGCTCTTCATCGGGGTAAGCCGGGTCACGCTGAACTTCGATACCGTCGCCGCGCTTGACGCGGAGGAAGAGCAGCCCGCCGGGATGCAGCACCCGGTGGAACTCCTTCAGCGCCTGGGCAGCGGCCTCGGGAAGCAGGTGATGGAAGGAGGCGTTGTCCCACACGCCCGCCACACTGTCGTCGCTGACGCCTAGCTGCGGCAGGTCCATCTGGGCCAGCGGTAGCCGGGGATACCGCTGCTGGGCTTCCCTGAGCATACCCGACGAGACATCGACGCCCACGGCGTCCCGCCCCTGATGCTGAAACCACGCAGCATCGCGTCCCGGCCCGGTTCCCGCATCAAGAATGGGCCCTGCCACATCAGCCAGTAACTTCAGGAAGGTCAGTCGATGCTGGACCACCTCCGCCTGAACCTCATCACCCCAGCTATCGGCGTACTTGGCTGCAATACGATTGTAGATTTCGGGCAAGGTCACCTGAGGGCTCTGAGCTGGTACCGCCCCCGCCCTGTCCTTCGACTCGGCTACGCCTCGCGCAGGCTGCGTGTCGCTCGTGCCTCGACTCGACCCATCTGCGGATGGGTCTCGCTCAGCACTCGTCCCGCCAGCGGCGGGACTCGCCGCCCCCGGACCGGCGGGGGGTTCGGCGTGATGCAGCACGATGCCCTGGGTGCGAATGCGGTGCATGATGCGCTCGGTCCAGCCCTCCCCCGCTGCGCGGCCGGAATCGCCCATGAACTGGGCCAGCGGTCCCATCCCATAGCGCTCATCCTCAGGATCAAACTGATAGTCGTTGAAAATGACGTGCAGGTTGAGCCCGCGGTCGTGAGCAAGGATGGTGAGCTGGTGTGCCAGCGCCTGTGCCTGGGACTCGGTCGCGTCAATCAGCAGATCAACGTCAGAATGGTTGTGCCGCTCCGGCGCCCACGCGACGCTGCCAAAGAGATAGACGTCGAACTGCCGTACGCCGGTCGCCGCCACCGCCTGGACCACTAACGCGTGCACCGGCGCGCGCAGCGCCTCGGTCTGCTGTTCCGGCGTGGCCGGCGGCGTGTGACCTCGGCGGGCCTTGATCTCGAAGACGCGCCGGAGATGGGGATGGGCGTCGATCCAGCGGCGCAGACGGTCGACCGTGAGAGGCTGGCCCGCCACCTCGAGTCCTTGCATCCAGCGTTCAACAGCCGCCAGGTCCGTGCCTGGTATCGTGAGCCACCGGGCGATGGTGGCGTTGCCCGGCCGGTCCACGTCGTCACCGCGCGCCCGCATCAGGCGCTCGAACTCGGCGAGGGACGTAGGGTCGCGCACCTTGCGCAGGACGACGAAGGATTCCAACTCCTCGCCCGCGGTCCGCTCAACCACCTCGAAGCCGGCCAAGGCCCATTCGTCCTCGGTAAATGGCAGGCCGTCCCACGAGGCCGCCTCCTGAAGACTGAAGCCGCCCATCGTCGTGAGCCGCGACAGGTTGATGAGCGCTGCATATTCCTCGAGTCGCGTCGCTGGACCGCCCGGTCTGCGCGGTGAGACCAAGGCATCCAGCACCCAGTGACCGATCGTGATGTCGAAGGGCTGTTCGACCAGCGGCGCCGGTGGCTCGATGAGATTGCCCGAGACCAGCGAGACGCCATGGGCTTGCGCAAACGCGGCGAAGGCGGGGACTGGCTCGAGCCCCGTCGCCTGCGCTCCCAAGCGCTGGAGCACGTCCACAAACGTCCCCACCCCGGCGCCGACTTCCAGGACGCGTACCCCTCGCAGCGGCCAGCGATGCTGAACCAGATGATAGAGGATGCGCGCGTAAGCGCTGGCCATGGTGCCGGTGGCCGTGCGCACGATATCTTCATCATAGCGCTCCTCTCGGAACTCCTGGAGCACCTGCTGGAAGTAGCCGCCCGGTGCCTGGTCCTGGTTCACGAGGTACTGCAGTAAGCCCTCGGGTGTGGACCACGGCGGCGCCGACTCAATCCGCTCCCGCAGTGCCGTCGCGACCTCGCGGAGCCGGTGGAAATGGATCCGCATCGCTTCCCAGCCGATGGATGGCTGGAGGCCGACGTTGAGCGCACGACGGATCGTCGTGAAATCGGCAAAGGCCCGGTGCAGGATGCCTGCATCCTGGGCAGTCAGATGGCCACGGTCGGTCAACTGCTCGATGCTCTCTTCCGGGACCCGGGCCGACAGCAGCGCATCATGGGCGTCATGCGCGAACGCCAGCTTGGCCACCTGACACATCACGACCACGGCCCGCTGCCCCAGCTTGGCTCTTGCTGGACGCGTCGCCTGGTCGTCGCGCTCGGTGGCAATCGCTGCCAACTGCTCGCTAAACGTCTGGAGTTGTCCGGTCAGCGCCATCCGGTACGACTGCACGCGCGTCTTCGCTGCCTGGGCGGCCCGTTGCCTGGCGGACTCGAAGAGCTGCGCATCACCACCTTCAAACGTCAGATGAGCCAAGATGAGAATGCTACGCGGCGTCGCGACGGGGCTGGCGATATAGTCTTCGATGTCCCGGATACGCCGCAGCCGCCACAACTCGTTCTCTTGCCCGACGTCAACGGGCAGCCCCACCTGCTGCACGGCCTTCGTGAGCGCTTTGAAGAACGCTGCGAAGGTCTGGGGATCGAGCTCGTCCGGCAGGACCACCATGACATCGAGGTCAGAATCGGGTGTCGTCTTCGTGCCCATGCTCACCAAGGCGTACCGCTGCGGCGTGGGCCGGCCCTGCCGGTCCAGATGGGCCTTCGTGAGCTCAATCAGGGTCGCCAGGATCGCTTCGTCAAACTTGGGTGGGATGGTGCGTAAGTCTCGTTGCGTGGCGGCGATGAGGTCGGCGTGCAGGCGGGCGCGGGAAGCGTTCAGGAAACGCAGTTGTTCCTCATAGGACGACCCCATCCATACCAGCCAGCGCCGGACGAACTCGCTGTCCTTCAAGGGGCCGGTCAACAACTCTGTGCGGAAGGCAGTTAGGAGGCGCTGGATTTCGGGTACCAGGTCCGGACGCTCCTTCTGGGCGCGTTTCGGTGAGGAAAACGCGACCCACTGTTCTGGCCCCTGGAAAACCCCGCGGCGATTCAGGGGACCGAATGCCAACAGATCGTACGCTGCTCGTGGCCAGACGCCCTCGTAGTAGGTGACAGTGAGCTGTTCTTCACCCGGCTCCAGCACGATTTTCACGTCGTAGTACCCCAACAGCCGTTGCACGGCTCGCTCCTCGCGGAGCCGGTTGAGTAGGTCTTGTAGTTGGTGTTTGTCTCTCGGTGGCAGGGTCTCGATGTCGTTCCGGTCATCCTCCAGCGCGTGGGCGACACGCCGGAAGCCCTCCGCGATCCGCTCCTGGGCTTCAGCGTCGGCCGTCAGGTACCGCTCCAGCACGCCGTCCACGACCGCCTGCACCTTGCCTGCTAACTGGACCAGTCGTGTGGCGTCTGGATCCACCAAGTCGCTGATGACCGTGTCCACATGGCCGGCGACGAATTGCTCAACGGCCGTCAGCACGGAGAGCGTCCCCCCGCGCGGGCTAAGGCGGCGGGCCTGACGCTCAGCGGCCTTGGTACGATAGGCCTCAACGGTGGCCGCCATCCGCTGCAGCGCCTTGGAACGTGGCATATGCAAGACAACGGAGATACTCGGTGTCAACAGCGCGTTTCCGAAGAGCAGCTGGATTTTCGCGTTGGCGAGGTATGACACCGTGTTGACCGCCGTATCGTCATCCACCAACGGCGCTGGTCGCACCCACTCGCGTTTCGTGGCCTGCCATGCCTGGTCAATGAAGTCGAGCAGGGCGTGGCGCGCAGCGGCCAGATCCGCTGGTGGCCACGCGCTCACGGCATCGGGTGCGACCTCCACCAGCGCCCGCTCCAGGATAGCTTTCAGTCGCTGGTTTCGCGTGGCGATGGGCGTGATGAGGAAGAAGCTCCGGGAGAACAGATGCTGGAGCACCGGCTGCCACTCGCCGCGGCGGAAGTAGGCCAGCGCCTCCTCGGGAGTCAGGCGCATCGGTCCAGGACCCTTCCCCGTCGGGCCGCCGCCTGCACTCGCCGCCGGAAATGCGAAGAAACCCAACCACCCCAAGCCCGCCTGGAGGAGGGCCGATGTGGCCGAGGCTCCGGCGAGGTAGCAGAGCCAGATCGCCCCTGCCCCCATCAGCGGGGCCAACCAGGAGATGAGCGAGCCGATCCCCATGAGGTTCCGCAGGCCCATGGGGCCTGTCCTCCGACCCAGGATCTGTACGGACAGCGTGCGGGCTGGTCTCGTGGCATCCCTGGGGCTGACGCGCACATAGACCGTCTCCTCCCGGCTGATGAAGTCGAGCCGCAGCCCCTGTCCAGGTTCCCACCACGGACGGATCGCGTAGGTCACCCCGGGCTTCAGACCTCTCCTCACCTGTAGACGGGTCCCATCGGGTAAGGTGCGGCTGAACCGACCACCACGGGGGGCCGTCCAGCGGACGGGATAGTCACGAAAGGCCGCCAGTTGCTGTTGCAGCGTGGTCAGGGCCTGCGGATCCGAGGTCTGGGGATCGAAACCCAGGGTGGATTGCAGCATGGCCCGCAACCGTTCCTGGCGGTTCCGCCGTGCCTGCCACACGTCCGCGGCCCGGACGACCACCTGCGCGTTGACGCGCTGAGGCGGGTCACTCAGCCGCAGTCGCTGCAAGGCCTCCAGACCATAGCCGACCACGTTGTAACGTCGCGCCAGATAGGTACGCAATCCGAAGCCCGGCTCCCAGTAAGGACGCAGATAATAGGTGCGGTCTGACTGTAAGCCGGCAATCACCAAGGTGTGGCGGCCCCCGGCCTTGAGCTCGACCTGGCCGCCCGGTGGTGCGGTGAGGCGCAGACCCCGCCGTCGCCAGCCCTTGAGCCGTGCCTCGACGGCGGGGGGCGCCGGCGCGCGGGGGTCGAGATCTCTGGTCGCTTCCACCATCGCGGCCAGGGCCTCCTCGACGTGGTGACGCTGCATCTCGCGGAACCGCTGCTGCCACCACTTCCATGGCCTGTGATGGACTGCCACGAGTCCCCCCGCCACCCACAACCCCTCCGCATCTCCTGAGCTCAGACTCAGCAGCCCTACCACGATGAGGGGCAGCAGCCACGTGCGCAGCGTCACGAAGGTCGACGGCCGGCTCTCTCCGTCAGGTGCTATGGCGGCGATGGGACGCTGATCCGGGTCCCGCGGCCGTTGGGAGGGGCGCTTCGGTGGCGTCGTGGGCTTGGAGGGCGGGGTGGCCGGTGAGTCGTAATACGCCGGATCGGCGAGTTGCAGCTGCGTGTCCTGGATCTGCTGGCCCCGATGCTGGGCCGCCCAGGCGCGGAGCCGCTGCGTACCTGCCGAGGACGGTCGTCCTCCCCTGCCTTGCTGCGTTGCCTGCCGCCTCGGCGGCAACCCCAGCGGCACCGCGTCCGGCGCGGTCAGGGCTTGCGTTGGGCCGTCGGGTCTGGTAGACTTATGGGCAGTGAGGAGGTGAGTGGCTGTGAAGTTTGCTGTAGTCGTGGAGCCGGAAGCTGTCGGCGGATTTTCGGTGTCCGTCCCCGCCCTGCCCGGCTGCGCCTCCCAAGGCGAGACGATTGAAGAGGCCTTGTCCAACATTGCAGAAGCTGTGACCGTATTCTTGGAATCACTCACGGAGGATGGTATCTGATGACCCAAACGATTAGCGTGGTCTATGAGGGCGGTGTCCTGCGGCCCAGGCGCAAGTTGCCCTGGCCGGAGCACACGCACTTCACCGCGATCATCCGACCGCGGGACCCGGTCAGCCGCACGCGTGGGCGCTTTCGCGTCTCCAAGCGGCAGGCGCAAATCCTTATCTACGACGACACCCTCCTCGAGTAAATGCCCCGGCTCGCCGATACGCCGGCCGGCACGACCCTCTTCCTCGACGCCAACATTGCCTTGGAGCATTTGCTGCGCGCTGAGCCCGCCTGCACCCTGCTCTTCCACCGCCTGCGCGCGGGCGAGTTGCGGGCGGTGACCTCCGTCGTCGCCTGGTCGGAGATCCGCCACCGGTTGCTCTTGACTGAGGCGGTCCGCCAGGGCTACGCGACCGCCCCCCACCGAGCGCTCGACGTCCTCCGGGCGCGACCCACGCTCCTGCACCACTTCACGGCCTGTGACGCCATGCTCGATCTCCTGCTGACGACCGGCCTGCGTTTGGTGAGTGTCACGCCCGCCCAGTTCCGCACGGCCCAACGGCTCAGTCTGCGTTATGGACTCCTCACGAACGATGCCCTCCATGTCGCCACGATGCGGGCGCACGGCCTGCGCCACCTCGCCACCGCCGACCGCGACTTCCTGCGCGTGCCCCGCCTGACCCTCTGGAGGCCGTAACGGCTCCGCCGTAGGTGAGAGGTGAGAGGTGAGAGGGAACGGGAGTGTCGCGTTGGCAGATCGCATCAGGGCCAGGGTCGGTACCGGACCCAAGAATGGTGCGAGCTGGCGAGCGGGGCTGACCAATGGGAGCCCGCGGAAGGCCTCTTCGTAGAGTCGCCGGGCGCGATCAGGTAGGTCGGGGGCAGTGGCGAGTTCGGTAAACAGCCGCTCAGCCGCAGCACGGTCTGTGCCGTCCAGCCACTGGTCAAGCGGTCTGTTGGCCAGCCGATTATAGAGGTAGCGGGCAGCATAATAGTTGGGCGTCCGCTGGCCAGTCACCCAGTGGTCCCAGAGGTATACCAAGATCATCGGTGGACGGTCGGCCAACACGAGCTCGGCCAGATAAGCGGCCGTTTCCATTTCAATATCAAGGCGTTCTCCCTCCTGCAGTCGCTGCCACGTCTCTTCAGGCAATCCGAGCCGATCGGTCAGTTGGTAGCGCACCCTGGTGTATTCCTGGGCCTTGTGCGTGAACTCGTGCCGTCGAAGGTCCTGCAGGACCATGCGATAAATCGCCTGGAAGCGCAGCCCCCGATACGCCTGTCGGATCCAACCATTCACGGCCGCTGATGCTTCACGCACATAGGAGAGACGAGCCTCACGCCGGACCACGTCGTGAATGCGCTCGGCCATGTAATGCACCCAGTCCAGGTCAATGAACACAATCCGCGTCGCCATGATGCTGTGGGCGGGGGCCGTGTCAAACTGCGGCACGCGGCGCAGACGGGGTGACAGAATGTTGCGGCCGTACACGACGTCTACCGGCTGACCGCTGACTCGCGCTACCTCCTGGCGCAGCACACGGTAGAGGTCCACGTCGTAGTAGTGACCCTCCCGGCTGCCGATCCGGTACGGACGAAGGGACAGGGTCCCATAGAGGCCGTGCGGCAGGAGGACAAAATGCGTGAACGTGTTCCATTGGAGCGCGAGCACCTGACGGGCGAGTGGATGGTCAAGTTCAGACCAGAATGGGATCAGCGGCCCCAGGAGCCCTCGAACCGTGGGACTAATGACATCCATCGCTTGGCGTACGCGTGCATCAGCCACCTCCACGCCCTCATTGATGAGATGGGCACGGACGAAGGCCGGCCATTCCTCCTTGAAGAATCGAATGAGCTGCCGCCGGGACTTGGCCGTGACTTCCATCGAAAGTGACCATGGTTGGGTCTGGGTCTCCCCCGCCTTCGCCGGGCCGCTCGTGTGAGTGTCGAGTGATGAGTGACGAGTGGTGAGTGTGGCGGTCTGGCCGAGGGTGGGCCAGAGCAGGTTCGCCAGGAGCGCCGCGCCCAGACCCAACCACGGTAACACGAGGCTGCGGAGGGTGGGGCCGCGGGACGCTGCTCCGGCCGGCGCATCCCAAAAGATGGTGGTGTGATTGAGCGAACTTTGGTCGATGATAAGGACCCGGTAGTGCTCGGCGTCGCCCCGCGTGACCTGGAGGCTGAAGTGCTCTCGCGACAGCGACTCATCATCGACCGCAACGTCATTCGCCGATGACCGGCCTACGAAGACCCGTTGACCGATGGCAAACTCGCCCTCGTCGATGGGCGCGGCTTCCGGTCGATACCGCTCTATGCGGATGCGATCCCCCACGAGGAGCACCTGAAAGACGGACGCGCCGCCCACGATCCAGACCTCGCCGGGCCAGGGCATGGCATGCTGGAAGCTCGCCTGGCCGTGGCCAATCGTCACCTGGCGCTCGCCGCGCGTCCGGCCGCCCGTCGACTCCATCAGGCGCTGCCGATGGCTCTCACCGCTGGGCTCCAGCGGCACGCTGGCCACGGCTTGCACCACGGCGTTGCGCCGTCCCAACCATCGCTGCATGTGTGCCAGCCACGGACGCAGCGGGGCGATGAGTACGCCCAGGAACAGCCATCGCATCATCCCGCCGCCCCAAGAGGCCACATCAACGGCACGGCCCGCCTGCTGGACAGATGGGTGCGCGAGCCCAGTCGCATCGCCTCCCATCGCAGCCAACCACCCGAGACCTGCCCCCACGAGCGGCAGGAGCCACCAGGCGCGGGGTGTCGCGCCGCCGGGGCCGCGGCGGCTGGCGGTTGCGTCAATTTTTTTTCTGATCTGCACATGCCAACCATAGTCACGTGACCAGTTTCCTTTTGGACCGACTTGCCTATCGCGTAACGCCTCAATGACTGGTTCCCAGAGTTCTGCTTGTAGTGGGGTCGAGACTTCGGCAAAGGTAGCACCACCGGTTTCTAAATGGTGCCTTGGATCAACCGAGCCATCATAATCACGAGGGAAGTGGTCATCCGTGAGGCAATAGCCACCGATCTTCAGAGCAGCACCAATTTGCGGCATGAAGTGATCATACGACTCAGGCAGACTCAGGGCTGCCCGTTGGTAATACAGGTCGATTCCTTGCCGCAGGACCGTCTTCAACTGCTGTGGTGTTTCGTTAGGCAAGTCAAGTATGTCCAAATGAGTTGGAATGAAGGTGACCGTATACTGCTTCTTACGAGTAGTCCCAGGATATGTCCAAGTAAAGCGAAGTTGTGCATAGTTTCCTGGCAGGGTGTTTAGTGCAATGGTTTGCCTGTCGACACCCATCGCTTTCAACTCTTGGATGATGGCTCCGTCCATGTTCCAGAACACAAAACGCGGGAACGTTCCGTGACCGACCGATTGTTTATGCTTGACATAACGATCCCTCAATTGAATGGTATCCCACTGTTGTAGGCTTTTCTGCAACTTATCTGGCAACGTGTCATCGTACGCGATGTCGAGAAAGTAGGCTTCGGTAGCATTCGTGGAGAGGAGGAAATTCGAAATATCAGTCCCCGCCGCACCATAGACGGCAACCAACGGTTTGTTGTCTGGGTTGACAACCGCTTTTACGGCCATATCATGGCCCACGTACGCCACGTCCAGCAGGTCGTTGACAACCGGTGGGACATCCAGATCTAATAGTTCGGCAATTTGGAGGCGGACTGCTGGCCTCTTCTCAAATTGCAATCGCGCTATTAAAACGACGGTGGCTGCCTCACGCGCAACCGGGTCAGAACTACGGACGGCGGTGGCTAGCTCTGGGAAGGTCTTAAGACCATCAAGCTTTCCCAGAGCCACGGGAGCTGCCTCGCTTACAGTCCAGTGGGGATCGTGGAGTGCACTAATGAGGGCTGAAAGAGCACGACGATCTCCCAGTCGCCCGAGGGCGTGGGCGGCCTTTGCACGGCATAGGTGGTAGGAATGTCGGAGCGTTTGAAGTAAGACGGGAACGGCTCGGCGATCGCCGAGCTTGCCCAAGGCTTCCGCTACCGCAGCATCCACATCCCGATCCTTGGGATCGCGAAGAATAGCGACAAGAGTTAAAACAGCTCTGGAGTCTCCGAGCTCGCCAAGGGCCCACGCGGCCGTCGCACGCACCTGTCGCTGGGAATCGCCGAGCGCTTCAACCAAACGAGCGAAGGCTCGGCGATCTTTCAGCTGCCCGAGCGCCATCACAACCTGATCACGTACGGGCCAGTTATGATCCCGAGAAGCTTCAAGCAAGGCGGGCGTGGTCTTGCGATTTCTAAGTTCCCCGAGCGCCTTTGCGGCCAGCAGACGGGTGTTCGGTTCGAAATCGCGCAACTCCTGAATGAGCTTGGTCACATTCGGAGAGAGGGCGGCTTTCTTTCTGTGCGGTTGCCCCCTCACCCCTTGCCGCCGCGGCGGCAGGCCCAGGGTCACATCGCCTTTAGCCGTGAGCTGCGCCGTCGAGTCTGGCACGTCCTTCAACGCAACCTGTACCTGCCCATCCTCCCCCACCGTGGCCACAATCGCGCCGTTCTGGGCGAGACCAGCCTGGATGCGCTCGGCGGGCCAGCCGGCCTGCTTCGCGTAGGCGGCGGTGGCGAGGGCGGCGGCGAGCAGGACGAAGCCGGCCTTCGAGCCCCAGCGGCGCACGCCGTCGAACCACGAGACCCTGGCCGCGGCGCTGCCGGTGGAGAGTTCCGGCACCAGCGAGGAGTGTTTGAGGTCGCGCAGCATCGCCTCCAGTGACGGACCCTGATGGCTCAACCGGGCGTGGTAGGTGCGTTCGTCGTGGCGGCCTTCCACCTTTGGCGTCACGACGACGTAAGCGATGCCCTGCTCGCGCAGACGCTGGGTGATGCCGGGGGTGTGGAAGCCGCCCGTGACCAACACGCAACTGCGCTGAGGAGTGACTAGTGACTGGTGACTAGTGGCTGGCAAACTCGCGAGAAGTGAAAGGGTGTTGGAGACGAAGGCGGCGTCGCGGGAGAGGGCCAGGGAGTAGAAGCGCTCATGCGGACCAGTGACTAGTGACTGGTGACTAGTGGCTGGCAGGAAACGACGATGTTGATCGAGGAAATCGCGGAGGGCGCCGTCGGTAAACTGCGCCTTGTGCGCGAGATAATAGTTCCAGTCTTCGCGGGTGAGCTTGACGCGCCGGAGGCCGTCGAGGATACCGAGCCAGCGGTCCCAGGCGGCGAGTTGTTGCGCTTCAGGAGTCGTGGCGAGCGTGTCCTTGAGCGCGCGCTCGAAGGCCTCGAACTCTTGCCAGACTTGGCGGCCGTTGAGGCGGGCGTTGATGCGTTCATAGATGCGGAGATGTTTGTCTGTGCCGTAGCGGTGCAGGTCGTACAGGAGGGCGAGACGGCTGACCTGCGGGAAGTCCCTGCGCTTGAGATGCGCGCGCACGGCCACGCGCATGAGGTGGGGCAGATACCGCTCGAGCTTGAGATGGCCGTCGCGGTAGGCCGCGATCTGGGCGTCGAGCTGGGAGAGGGCTTTCGAGTAGAGCTTGGGCTTGAGGGCCTCTAACATTTTGCGAAGTTGTGTCAGGTCTTCGTTGTCCCGCTTGGCGTGGATGGCTCCTTGCCGGTAGGTCTTGAGGTGGTCAAGATAGGTCGCCTCGTCTTCCACTCCCACCATCTCCATCGCGCCGGGATGGGTGATGGCGTAGCACTCGGAGCCGGTGAAAAGGCCGTGCTTGACGAACAGACGGGCGACCTTTTCGTTAATCTGCGGATCCGGAAAACTGGAGAACGGTGCGGTGTTGAGCGGGCCGGCGGCGCCTTCGAGGGCGGCGAGTCTCACGCCATACTGTTCGTGCAGATAATGCAGCAGGCTGGCGAGGGCGAGTTGAGCTTCCGGCTGTACGTGGAGGTCCTGGATGTGAATGACCAGTGACTGGTGACTAGTGACTAGTGACTGGCGATCCGACGGGACGTAACTGTCAACGACCTGGCCGAGTTGGGGTGGAACGGTGATGAGTGAACGGGCCTCCCGGGGGGTGGACCCACGTGGCGCCTGGCGGGTGACGTGAGCCGCACCAGCCCCGGAGAGGCCCGACACAGGATCAGCTAAGAGAACGGTATTGGACCAGAGGAAGACGAACGACAGGGTGAGACTGAAGAGTCGGAGGGAGAATCGCGGATTGTGCGTGTGCCAGGCGCGCATACGAGTGACCAGTGACTAGTGACGAGTGACTAGTGGCGGCCTGGCAAACAAAACAGCCAGGCTGCCTGGGAACTTCCGTATCCGAGGCAGCCTGGCTGTCCTTTGTAACTACTTAGGACCCTGGGCTTTGCGAATCCCGCTTACACGGGAGGTGCCCCCGCCATACTGCGTGGCGGGCCCGCCATGTTGTGTGGCGGGTTTATCTGGATGTTGTAAATACTTTACTAAAGTTTTGTGACTTAAGTATACCCGATGAAACGAGTACCATCAAATTCAGGAGCCAGTTTTTCGGGCTGCCTGGGGGACCGTCTGGAGGATGACCTCCACCACCTCCCCCACGGTCAGGGAGGAGGTGTCTACCGTATGATTGGCCTGCGCATACGCCGCCTGGCGGGAAGCTAACAGCGACTGGATTCTGTCAAGGATCGGTCCGCCTGCCAGCAGGGGGCGCTTGGCAGCCCCTGCTCCTAACCGTTTGGCCAGCACATCTGGAGTGGCCGAGAGGCAGACCACCACACCGTGGGCTTTGAGCCGCTGGATATTCTCGGGATCGGTGACCGCCCCGCCGCCTGCCGCGAGCACGAGGCCGTCGCGCGCGCTGACTTCCTGGATGAGCTGCCGCTCCATCGTCCGAAAGGCCGCCTCACCGTCCTGGGTGAAAATCTGCGGAATCGTGCGGCCGGCGCGCTCTTCCAACAGGTGGTCCAGATCCACAAACTCGCGCCCGAGGCGCTTCGCCAGCTCACGACCCACGGCCGTCTTGCCGGTGCCCATGAAGCCGATGAGGACGAGATTCATACTGCGAATACAAGCATTCGGTGATTACGGTGATAAAAGCGTGATGACGGTGATAAATCGCGCTGTACTATCACCGGAATCACAGCAGGCGTCGGTGCGCTGTTGAACGACCCAAGGTGAGCACTGCGGTTGTTCGAGGGAAGCGCATCACTGTCATCACCGATTAAAAGGTTTCTACTTGCTTCCGGTACCCCTCGATATTCCTCTTCAGTTCCCGCAAACTATCCCCCCCGAACTTCTCCAGCAGCGCCTTGGCCAGCTCGAAGGCGACGACCGCCTCGCCGATGACGCCGGCCGCAGGCACGGTCGTGACATCGGAGCGCTCCACGGTGCCCTTCACCTCGGCCTTCGTATCAATGTTGACCGAGCGCAGGGGCTTCATCAGGGTCGAGAGGGGTTTCAAGTAGCCGCGCACGATGATGGGCTCCCCCGTCGTCATCCCGCCTTCGAAGCCGCCGGAGCGGTTCGAGGTCCGGTAGAAGCCCTTGCCCTTCGTGTAGAAGATTTCATCCTGCACCTTGGAGCCGGGCCATCCGGCCGCCGCGACCCCATCGCCGATCTCGGCTGCCTTGACCGCGTGGATGCCGACGATGGCATGCGCGAGGATGGCATCGAGCCGCCGGTCGTGCTGGACGTGGCTGCCCAATCCCAGTGGCACGCCGGTTGCAATCACTTCGAAGACGCCGCCTAAC
>JACQRC010000082.1 GCA_016206665.1 Candidatus Omnitrophota bacterium
GAGGGGCGGAGCCCCTCCTATAACGGTTGCCGCAAGGGACGTAGAGTTCAGCGGCAACCGTTGGGCAGGTACCCAAGTGGCCAACGGGGGCAGTCTGTAAAACTGCTGCGCTTGCGCTTCGGAGGTTCGAACCCTCCCCTGCCCACTGTATTATTTTGACAATTGAGTCGTGTAGGGAGGGTTCGAACCTACAGGGGGAGTCCGAGGGGGAAGTACGGTTCCCCCTCGGCCATGCCGGTCTCGGTAGGGAAGGGAGGACTGAGGGAAACCGCAAGGTTTCCCTCAGGGAGGTTGCCGCAAGGGACGTTGAGTGCTGCGGCAACCGACGGTTCGTACCCTCCCCTGCCCATTTTTTACAATTTAATGACAGCGGTGCATGGGGAGGGTTCGAAGGGAGCGCCGCGCCCCACGATTAAAGGCCGCGCGACACATCGGAGCGCGGCGACCATGCGCGGCGCGGGTGCCCGACCCGAAGCCCCGCCGCAGGCGGGGCGGAGGGCGGCGAACCCTCCCCTGCCCATCTTTTTCATGGCCGTCCTCACAGGGACGGCCAATGTGGTTACACGGTGAGGTTGCGGGTGTAGCACAACGGTAGTGCGCCAGCCTTCCAAGCTGGTTACGCGGGTTCGACTCCCGCCACCCGCTCCACTTTACATATGACGATTCAAATCGCATCACCGGTCTTGGGTGCCGAGGAGCGGCGGAACCTGCTGGCCTGTCTGCGCAGCGGGTGGGTTTCTGCCCGCGGGCCGTTCGTGGAGCAGTTCGAGACCGCCTTCCGCCATCTGTGCCGCACGCGGTATGCGGTGGCGGTCTCCAGCGGGACGGCGGCTCTGCACGTCAGTCTCGCGGCGCTTGGCGTGGAACGCGGCGATGAGGTGATTGTACCGGCGCTCACCTTCATCGCGACCGCCAACGCCGTCACCTACACCGGGGCCCGGCCGCGCTTCGCCGATGTGGATCCGGTCAGCTGGACGCTGGATCCCGATGCGGTCCGGCGGTGCCTCACGAAGCGGACCAGGGCGATCATCGCCGTGCATCTGTTCGGCCATCCGGCGCCGCTGGCGCCGCTGCGGCGCTTGGCACAACGGCACGGCCTGGCGTTGATCGAAGATGCCTGCCAGGCAGAGGGGGCCGTCTACCGCGGCCGTCCAGTGGGCGGCATCGGGGATGCCGGCTGCTTCAGTTTCTACGGCAACAAGACGCTGACCACCGGCGAGGGAGGCATGCTGGTGACCAATGACCGTCGGCTGTGGCAGCGCGCGCAGCTGCTGCGCGACCATGGCATGAGCCCACGGCGGCGGTACTGGCATCCGGTGATCGGCTTCAATTACCGGCTGACGAATTTGCAGGCGGCGCTCGGGATGGCCCAGTATCATCGGCTACGCATTCTGCTCCGCCGCCGCCGCGCCATCGCCACCGCGTATACCCGTCGGTTGCGCCGTGTGCCTGGTCTCGTGCTACCCTCAGAGCTCGCCGGGACGCGCCACGCCTACTGGATGTATGCGCTGCTCGTCCAGCGTCCGTTTCCACTGACGCGCGACGCGCTGGCGCGGCGACTCGCGCGCGCCGGCGTGGAAACACGGCCATTCTTCACGCCCCTGCACCGGCAGCCGCCCTATCGGAGCGCTGAGCATTTTCCCGTAGCGGAACGTCTGGCCCGCGAGGGCTTGATGTTGCCGTCCTCCTCACATCTCACCTCCCAGACGATCACGAAGATCTGCCGTCTCATCGAGACCGCCGCATGAAGATTGCGCTCATCGAGCGCATCGACGCCCGCCGCCGCGTGAACAAGGATCAAATGGGCGGGTATGGCATCGGGTTCGCCGTATCCCGCGATCCCGTCGGCCGGTTCATCGCCTGGAACAAGCGCCGGCGCAACGTGCCCGTGCTGGCGCTGGGGTATCTGGCGGCCATCTTTCGGCAGGCCGGACATGAGATCGAGGTCATCTCCGACGGACGGTTGCCCGACGGGGCGGATCTGACCCTGATCTACGCCTCCATCGTCGAATGCCATGGCGAGATTGCGTATGCCCGGCGGGTCAAGGCCGCCACGCGTTCGCACGTGGGATTCGTGGGCCCTTTTGCGTCGCAGAAGCCTGAGCTCTTTTTGGATGCGGCCGACTTTTTGATCCAAGGCGAACCCGAGGCTGCCGCCCGGCGCCTGGCGCGCGGGGAGCTGCCTCGCGGCGTCGCGGAGAGCCCGCAGCTGCAGGACCTCGACAGCCTGCCGTATCCCGCCTGGGACGCCTTTCCGCTGGCTGATTATTCCTATTACCCGTTGATCCTTGACCGGCCGTTTGTGTCGGTGCAGGGGTCGCGGGGGTGCGATTTTCTGTGCAGCTACTGCCCGTATGCCGCTTATTATGGCAAGGTGCGGCAGCGCAGCGTCGAGCATGTCCTGGGAGAGCTGCGTCACCTGGTCGAGCGGTATGGCGTGCGCGGAATCGAGTTCCGCGATCCGCTCTTCACCGTCAATCGCGCCTGGGTCGTGGCGTTCGCGCAGGCGCTGAGACAGGCCAAGCTGCCCATCCGGTGGGGCTGCGAGACCCGGATGGACCTGCTCGATGCTGAGTTGATCGACCTGCTGTACGCTGCCGGCATGCGCAGCATTAACTGCGGCGTCGAATCGGCCTCGCCCGAGGTCTTGAAGAGTGCGCGCCGCACCATGTCCTTTCCCAAGCTCGAACAGGAAATCCGCAACTGCGAGCGCAAGGGTATCCGGGTGGCCGCATTTTATGTCCTCGGGCTGCCCGCGGATACGACGGCGTCGATCCGGGAAACGCTGCGCTACGCCGGGCAGCTGAACACCTACGTGGCGCAGTTTCATATCAACACGCCCTTTCCCGGCACGCAGATGTACGAGCAACTTCGCAACCAGATCGTGGAGACGAACTGGGAGCGGTTTGATTCCTTCACCCCCGTCTTTCGCCACCCCAATCTCTCCTCGGATGAATTGGTGGGCTTGCGGCGGGAGGCCTTCGTGTCGTATTATTTTCGCCCGGCCTATCTCCGTAAACATCGGTCCGGGTTGGCTCAGGTGGTGGGATCCTGGTGGGCTCGATGACCGCGCCATCCTCGCGGCGGCCGATCCTTCCGTGGGCGGTGCTCGCGGGAGGTTGCGCCTTGCTCCTGTACGTCTTCACCCTGGCGCCGGGTGTGATGTGGGGCGACAGCGCCAAGCTGTCCATCTGGTCGTACACGCTGGAGCTCCAGGTGGCCCTCACCTCCCATCCGCTGCGCTCGCTGGTCGGCCATCTTTTTAACGCGCTGCCCTGGGGTGATATCGCCTATCGGCAGAATCTTTGCTCGGCCGTGTGCGGTGCGCTGACCGTCGGGATGTTGGGGGCCCTCATCTATGAGCTGACGCACTCGATTCCGGCATCCATCGCCGGAGCGGCAGCCTTCGGCATCTCGCACACCTTTTGGCTGGTCTCCGTGATGGCAGAGTCCTACACATTGACGCTGCTGCTGCTGACCTGCGCCTGGTGGCTCGTGCATCGCGGGGCCGCGGCCCGGCATCCGTGGTGGTGCTATGCGTCGGCTCTCGTGTTCGGCCTCAGCCTCACCAGCAGTTACCTGACCGTGGTCAGTCTCCCATCCCTGCTGCTGATCCTCTGGTCTCAGGCCTGGTTTCGTGATCGCACCGTGTGGAGCCAGGGCCGCACCCTGGCCCTCTGTCTGCTGGCGACCCTGACGGGCGCCGGACTGTACGCGGCACTCCTGCTGCAACAGTGGCATCAGGAGTCGACGCATCTGGCCTACCTGTTCGGCGGCGCGTTCCGTCAATTCTTTTCCTGGCCCAAAATCCTGCCTGAGGTGGCGCGGTATCCCGGCTACCTAGCCTACCAGTTTCCCGTGGTGGGCCTGTGCCTGGCAGGGTACGGCTGCTGGCGGCAGCGGGCGATGGACCGTCCACGGTGGAGACCGCTGGCCTGCCTCTTTCTCGTCAACCTCATCTTCGGCGCCGGCTATATGCGCCAGCGACAGTTTTATCAATGGCTGCCCTCGTACCTGGTGGCGGCGGTGTGGATTGGGGTGGGGGCCGCCGCGTTGTGGGCGCGCCTGCGCGCGCAGGCCAGGATGGCGCTGGCGGTGTCGCTGGTGCTCCTGCCACCGTTGGCGTACGCGGCGGCGCCGCGCCTCGCCGACACCCTCGGCCTGAATCCGACCCAGGCGCGAGTCTTGCGCCACCGCGACAACAACCGGTATTTTCTCTGGCCGGGTAAGCGGCATGAAGCGGGGCCCACCGCCTTTGCCCGCGAGGTGCTCTCGTCTGTGCCGCCGCGCAGTATCGTGGTGGCGGATTTCACGCCCTGCATGGTGCTGCGGTACTATCAACGGGTGCTGGGCTGGCGCCAGGACGTCACGCTGAAGCTGGTCGAAACGGATGTCCCGCTCACCGTGGAGTATGTTGACGCGGTCCATCGTCAGGCGCCGCGCCGGGAGATCTTCCTGGTGGAGGCCTCGGAACCGGAGTATATGTCCGCGCCGCTGCGGACGCGCTACCGGCTCGCGCCAGCCGGCAGCCTCCTGCGTCTGGAGGCGCGCCCACCATGAAGCTGTGGCGCGATGCCGCGTTGACCGCCGGACTCACCCTGTGCTCGGTGCTGCTCACCGGCTATCAATTTGGCGTGTCGGATCAGCTGCTCTTTTTACCGGCGGTGAACGGATGGTTGTCTGCCACGGGCTACCATTCTTCCGATCTGCTGATGAGTCATATTTGGACGACCCACCCGACCGTCTTCTGGTTTCTACTCGCTCCGCTCTTTCGCTGGCTGACCGTGCCGCAGACGCTCTTTCTGCTGTATATGGCCAGCCAGTGGGCCTATGTGGCCGCGATCTTCACGCTGGCCCGGCGGTTGTTCGGTGATGCCACGACGGCTGTGGTGGCGGTGTTGCTGCTCGCGCTCCCAAAAGCGGTCGGCAGCACGTGGATTGACACGCACTGCGTCTATTTGGTCCCACGCACGGTGGCCGTGCCGCTGGCGCTCTGGGGATTTCTCGCGCTGCTCGACCGACGGTACCGTCTGGCGGCGGTCTTGACGGCGCTGGCCTTCGACATCCACCCAATATCAACGCTGCCGTGGGTGTTAGTGATGGGATCCGCGCTGCTCGCCGACCGACGGGGCCTGGCGCGGACTGAGCGCGTCACCGCCTGGGTGCTGCTGATCGGTGGCATGTTGCCGCTGCTCATCTGGCGCTGGGTGATCCGCGAGCCCGGGGACTGGTTCGCGTCCACCGCCTGGCTGGAGATTCTCCGCCGCCGCGCCCCGCAGCCCTTCATCACCACCTGGTCCTGGTCGGACTGGTCACCTCTGCTCGTCAGCGGTCTCGCTTGGTTGGTCGCGCGTCCGGACATGAAGCCGTCAGCTGCAGAGCATCAGGTGTGGCGGGTGGTCTGCGTCGTGGGAGGCCTGGCGGTCGTTGCCGTCGTGTGCACCGAGCTCGTTTTCGTGCCGCTGGTGTTTCAGTTGCAGCTGCTTCGGGCCGGACAATATCTCATCATGATCTCCGCCATCTACTTCAGCGGATATTTGCGGCAACTCTGGCATCAGCAGGGCCTGCGCCCGTGGCTCGCGGTGGTGCTGTTCTATGCGTTGTTTGCCATGTGGCCGCTGCTCTTTTATGGCGGGGTCGCCGTCGCCCTCTTCTGGGAGCGCGCCGCCCATCGCAGCCGCGGCAAACGTTGGCGTCGCGCGGACGCCTTGCTGATGGTTACCGCCGTGGTGGCGGTCATGGAGGCCGGTTTCGGTGTGTCGCCGGCGGGTGCCACCCGCACCGTGCCGGTGATGGCGGCGCTCGGATGTCTGTGGGTGCTGCAGCGCCTCGTCCGCCTTCGCTTTCAGGGGCCCAGGCGCCTGGTCCTGCTGGCCGGCGTGGCGGCGTTGGCCGTCGTTTCGCTGTGTCTGGATACGGAGGTGCGGCGCGTGGCACGGTCGCCATCCACCGCCCTGCGGGCCCGCATCGCCTGGCCGTTCGGCGCCACGACTGTCGATGACTGGACCGAGGTGCAGCAATGGGCGAGGACCCAGACGCCACCGGGAAGCCTTTTCATCACGCCGCCGCACCTGGATGGCTTTCGGCTGTGGAGCGCTCGCAGCCCGGTTGTCGAATACAAAGATGGGGCGCTGGGCATGTTCAGCAGCCGCGTGGCGCTGGAATGGTGGCGGCGGATTCAGGACGTGCACGGCTGGCCCCGGGCCAAGAGCCGGGCCCATTACCAGACGATGAGCGAGTCAGAACTGGCGGGGGTCGCCCGGACCTACGGTGCCGGTTACGTCGTGGTGGAAGGGCCCAAGCCGTTGTCCTGGCGGAGCCTCCATGAGAATGGCACCTACGCCGTGTATGCCGTGCCCGAAGCAGCGTTCCGGTGACGGTCCCGCCGCTCGTGGCCGCGCTGCGCCCCCGTGACTGGCTGAAGAATGTGGCGGTCGCCCTGCCCATCCTCTGGCAGATGGCATTCACGGGGGAGCAGATCTTGCTGTTAGGGGCGGTCGCCGTGGTCTTGTTCAGCGCTGTCGCGAGCGGGGCCTATCTCATCAATGACTGGCTGGACCGGAAGGCGGATCGGTTGCATCCCACCAAACGCCTGCGGCCGCTGGCCGCAGGTTCGCTCAACTCCTCGACGGCGCTCGGGACGGCTGCCGTGCTGGTCATGGGCTCGCTCGGGATCGCGGTTGGCTGGCACCGTGAACTGGCCGCTGCGCTGCTGGTCTACTTCATCGCCATCACCGCCTATTCGCTCTGGTTGAAGCGCATCCCTGTCGTGGATCTGGCCGTCATTGCCGGCTTCCTGCTCCTGCGCGTGCAGGCCGGCGCGGTCGTCGCCGGTTGGCGGGTGCCTGCGCCCATCTGGTGGTGCCTGGGCGGCCTGGGCGTCGTGATTGCCGCCGGCAAACGGCGCAATGAACTCCTGTTATTGAAACGGAAGGCCGGGCGGCACCGTCCATCGCTCGATCGGTACACACCGGCAGAGCTGGACCGCATCGTGGCCCTCGCTGCCGTCACGGCTCTGGCCGGCTATGGGTGGTATCTGTCATCCATGGAGGGCCAGGCCAGATTGGGGAGGTGGGGCGGCGCGCTGACCGGGCTGCTGACGGCAGGCGGGTTGGCGCGCTACATCCATCTCATTCATCAACGGCGCAAGTCCGGAGAGCCGGCCCGGTTGATCCTGTCGGACCGGCCGCTCCTGTGGCTGGCGGCAGGGTGGCTGGCGGTGATCCTCTGGATCAACATGACGCGGTAAGGGCAGACGGATGAAGACATTGGTCACAGGGGCGCCGGGGTGGCTGGGGACGGCGCTGGTGGAAGCCTTGTGCGCGTCAAACAGGGCGGTGCGGTGTCTGGTGCATCCGAGGATGGACGCCACAACGCTCAAGCCGTACCCGGTCGAGGTGGTTGCTGGCGATGTCACCCTCCCCGCGTCATTAGGCGACGCGCTGAAGGAGATCGAGGTGGTCTACCACTGCGCCGGCATCATCCATCCGCACCGTATCCGCGATCTCTACAGGCTCAATCGCGACGGCACCCGCTCGTTGCTCGAGGCCAGCGTCGCCGCCGGGACGCGGAAATTCATCTTTGTCAGCAGCAACGCCGCGCAGGGGTACAACATTTCGCGCGACCGGCTCCTGACGGAAGCCGACCCATGCCATCCGGTCAGCCATTACGGCCAGAGCAAGTACGAAGCGGAACAGATCGTCACAGAGCTGGGGAAGCGCCACGGTGTTGCAACCGTGATCATCCGCCCGCCCGTCTATTACGGCCCGCGCCAGCCGGAGCGGATGATCATGGTGATGCGGCTCATGCGGCAGGGCCGGAGCATGATCTTCGGCGACGGGTTGAACCTGCGCAGCATGGCCTACATTGACAATGTCGTTCAGGGCCTGCTGCTGGCCGAGGAACGCGCGCCATCCGGCAGCCTGTATTGGATTGCGGACGAGCGGCCGTACACGACGGTGGAGGTCCTGCAGACGATGGCCCGGCTGCTGCAGGCGCCGTTTACGCCCCTACGGCTGCCGGCCGTGCTGACCCATGTGGCGGAGGCCATTGATCGGGGACTGGGCGTGATGAATCGCTATGCGATGGGCTTCCATGTGTTAGGGGAGGCGGCGAAGGACAGCGCGTGCAGTATCGCAAAGGCGCAAACCGAGCTCGGCTATCATCCCCAGGTCGCACTCGAAGAAGGCATGCGCCGGTCGATTGCCTGGGCCCATGATCGGGGGCTGTTGTAGATGACGCAATACGGCATCACCGGTGGCCTGGGGTTTTTGGGCCGGCATCTGACGGCTGCGCTGCTCAAGCAGGGAGGGCAGGTCCGCATCTTTGACGCCGAGTTAGGGGAGCCGCCGGCGCCGTGTGAGATCGTCCGGGGCGATATCCGGGATACGGCGGCCGTGGACCTGGCCTGCCGGGATGTCGAGGTGCTCTTCAGCCTCGCTGCCCTGCAGCCCTTTTCCCGGGCCGGCCGCAGGATCACCGATGTCAACGCCAACGGCACCGCGCGTCTGTTGGATGCCGCCTCCCGTCACGGCGTCCACAAGTTCGTGCACCTCTCGAGCAGCGTCATCTATGGCATTCCCCGGCGGCTGCCGTTGCGCGAGGACGACCCGCTGCGGCCCATCGGCGTCTATGGCCAAAGCAAGGTGCGCGCCGAACAGTTATGCCTTGAGGCCAGCAGCCGCGGCCTGGATGTCACCATCCTGCGCCCCCGCTTCATCGTGGGTCCAGGCCGGCTCGGGGTGTTGCAGATGCTGTTTGAGTGCATCAGGGCGCAGCGGCCTGTCCCGCTCATCGGCTCCGGCCACAACCGGTTCCAGATGGTCGGTGTGCAGGATGTGGTGAGCGCCTGCCTGGCAGCCGCGGAGCGGGGCCCTTCCGGGGGGGTCTTCAATATCGGAGCCGATACCTTGCCAACGGTGCGGGAGCTGTTGAGCGCGCTCATCACGCATGCGCGCTCGCGCTCGCGCCTGATGGGGCTGCCTGCGGCCATCGCCAAGGCCGCGTTGAGGGCGCTCGATGCCTGCGGCCTGAGCCCGCTGACCTCTGAGCATTACCTGATCGCCGATCGCGATTACATCGTGGACACCGCGAAGGCCAAACGGCTGCTGCAGTGGTCGCCGCAGGAGGACACGACACAAGCGATGCTCGCGGCCTACGACTGGTTTCTGCAGCACCGCCACCGCGCATGACGCCGCCCATCCTCGATCCCGCCTTCTGGACGCCGTTGCGGGTGGAGAAGGCGCTGGTGCTGGCCATACCGTATGGCAGCGGAGCCCTCGGGCTGTTGTGCTGTGCGATCGGCCTCGGGCGCGCAGGCCGCTTCCACAGCCGTGCGATGTTGCTGGCCGGGCTCGTCGCCTTCTTCTGGCTCTACCTCTATACCGTCTGTTGGAAGCTGGTCGCACCGATTCCAGACCCGGTGGAGGAGTCGATTTGGATGCAGGTCTGGCAGCTGCGGCGCGGCCTCACCATCTACCCGAACCCCGAAGCGGCACCAGCGATCGGTTACATGTACCCGCCGGTCTTTCACGCAACACTCGCCGGCCTCTTCACCCTGTTCGGCCCCCACTGGTGGGTGGGACGGCTCTTGTCGATCGGCTGCTCGCTGGCCATCGGCTGGCTGATCTACCGGATCATCCGGACGGACACAGGCTCGACGGCGCCCGCGCTGATCGGCGCCTTGTTCTTTTTCACGTTTTATCAGCTCACCGATGAGTGGCTGGACCTGATGCGCGTCGATACGCTGGCGCTGTGGTTGTCCTTGCTGGCGCTCTGGCAGCTGCGGCGCTGCCTGACCCGGCCCGCCGCCGTGTGGTGGGGCGTCCTCTGCACGGTGCTGGCCTGCTACACGAAACAATCCAGTCTCTACGTGGTGCTCACGGGTGGCGCCTGGCTGCTGATGACGCAACGACGCGCCGGGGTGGTCTATCTGCTATCGGTGGGGCTGTTAGGCGGAGGTCTCTTTGCTCTGCTCAACAGGCTGACCGACGGTTGGTTCGCGGTCTACACCCTCCTGGATCCCTGGCGCCATCAAGCGAACTGGGCATATCTCGGTGATATCGCCCGCCTGCTGATGCGCAGCGCCGGGCTCTGGATGCTTGCAGCAGCCTATCTGTGGCAGACGGCTAAACGCAGAGGCTACCAGCAGGAGCCCCAACGGCTGCTGTGGCCGCTGGCCTTTGTGGGCGGGTGCGCGCTGTCGCTCACCAACTCGCTGATGGCCGGCTCCGGCGTGCACAACATGATGGCGGCGGTGGCGTTCCTGTGTGTGCTCATCGGTCTCGCCCTGCACGAGTGGCGGGACATCCGGTGGCTGCCGGTGGCTCTCTGCCTCCAGCTCATCCCCTTGGTCTACATTCCGGTGCTGCCCAACCGGGTCGATCACCAGCTGCGGCAGCGGCTCATGCAGGAGGCGGCCAACGCCCCCGGGGAATATCTGGCGCGCTGTCTGACCTGCGCCCAGCTCAACGGGAAAACCGTGCACGACAACCTGGGTGCCGTTGATGAACTGATCACCACGCGGTTGTGGGACGGGCGGCGGCTGATCCACGAGGTGGAGCAGGCGCGATTCGATCCGCTCATCGTCACCGAGACCTATGGCTCGAGGGCCATCCAGGCCGCCGTCGAGCGCCATTACGTCCTGACCGAGACGGTGAGCAACGCAGGCTCAGGCGTCTCCCGCGAGCTGCGTATCTATCGGCCGCGGCGTGCCGTGAGGGACGGGCGATAGCGCGATGACCGAGCGTTGCCCGGTCTGTCAACAATCATCTTTCACCGTCGCAGTGACCGGGGTCCCGGGCGCAGAGGTGGGAGGACGGTTTACCTTTATACGCTGCGATACCTGCGGCGTCGTGAAGCGTTCGGCGGCCTGCGAGGCGCCGGGCTTGGAGGGAATACACGCTGCGCCGGAGACCAGGCCGTATAAAACTGGCTTTCGTCGCGTGGAACAGGGGTGGTATTGGCTGCGCCTACGCCGTCTTAAGACCTGGAGAGCCCGGGGGCGGTGGCTCGATGTGGGCTGCGGCAGCGGCGGATTTCTGCAGTATCTCAGCCGGCGGGGATGGGAGGCGGATGGCGTTGATCCCTATCCCCAGGCGGGCCAAGAGCGCGAGCCGGCGAGAGGCTATCGCCTCTTCAGCGGCGCGCTCGCCGAGGCTCGGTATCCGGCAGCCACGTTTGACGTGATCACGCTGTGGCACGTGCTCGAACATCTGCCTGAGCCGGTGCCGGTGTTACAGGAGGTCGTCCGCATTCTCAAGCCCTCGGGTGTCGTCATGATTGCCACCCCGAACGCGGCCAGCTGGGAGCGCCGCCTGTTTGGCCGGCACTGGTTCTATTGGCATCCGCCGCAGCATTGCATCCTCTATGAGCCCGGGACGTTGGCGCGCCTGCTGGGGGAGGTGGGCCTGCGCGTGGTCGGCCTCTCCTTCAGCGATCTCGAGTATAACCTGGCGGGCTGGCTGCAGAGCGCGGCCCATTGGCTGGGCGCGGAACCCTATGAACTGCGGAATCTGCTGAAGGGGTCTGTTAGGCCGGCGCAGGTGACGCGGAGTCTGCGGCAGGCCTATTCGTGGCTGGTCGCCGTCTTGGTGGTGGCGGGAGCGCCGTTTGCCGTGAGCTGGGTCGCGATCACCGCCCTCTGCCGGCGCAGCGGCTGCTTCGTCGCGCACGCCCGTCGGGACGAAGATTTTCCGTGAAATCCTGTCCCACCTTGGATATGATAGAAACGATGAACAGCCGCATGATGATCGAAGGACCGACAGGAGGCTGCGTCCTGGTGGCGGTAGCCGCCGTGGTCGCCGGGTGCTATACGTTGCCGCTGGTGACGCAGGCGCGGCCGGCCCGACCTGCGGATGCGATGACGCTGAGCCAGCGCCTGGATCTGCTAACGGCTCAAGCGCAAGCGGCGGAGCGCTCCGGCAATGCCGGCGCGGCGGCCGCGGTCTGGAAGCAGATCCTATCCATCGATCCCCGAAATGTCGCGGCGCGCGAAGGCCTGGCCCTGGCCCGGCGGCAGCTGGGGGAGCCGGCGCCGAGAGAGCCGTCGACCGAGGCCTCTGCGCTCGCCCAGCGATTGCGTGACTACAAGGTCAACCAGGGCGACGTGATTGAGGTCTTCGTGTGGCAGCGCGCCGATTTGAGCCGCGACGTCACGGTCCGGCCGGACGGCATGATCGCCGTGCCGCTGGCCGGCGATGTGCCGGCCATGGGCCGGACGCTGAGCGAGCTCGACGCGGATGTGACGCAGCGGTTGCAGGAAGCGGTGGGAGGACCGGTGGCCGGCCAGGAGATCACGGGCTCCGGTCAGGCGATGCCGGTCTACACCGTCAACCCCGGGGATGTGCTCGAGGTGTACGTCTGGCAGCAGTCCGACCTGACCCGCGATGTCATCGTCCGGCCGGACGGCATCATCTCGCTGCCACTGGCCGGCGACCTCTACGCCGCGGGCCGCACGCTACCCGAGCTCGATGATGAAATCACCGAGAAGTTCGGCCAGTTTGTGCGCGATCCCGATGTGACCGTGGCGCTCAAGAAAACAGAAACCGGGGCCACCAAATTCATCGATGTTTCGCTGGCCATCAAGCGCTTCGGCGGCACCAAGGTGATCGTGATGGGGCAGGTCAAGGCGCCGGGCGTCTACGGCCCGACGGGGGATGCCCGCCTGGCCGAGGTGGTCGCGATGGCCGGCGGAGCGAGCGTGGATGCGGATCTGCGCAGTGTTTTTGTGGTCCATGGCGGCCAGCAGTATCCTGAAGTTATCCGAGCGAACCTGTCCCAGTTCATCCGTCAAGGGGATGCCGTTCAGAATATTGCCCTGCGCCCCAACGACATCGTCTACATCCCACGCACGTTTGTGGCTACTACGACCGACTTTCTTGAGCAATTTTATCCCTCGATCTCGGAGGCGCTCGTGGGTGTCAACCTGATGAGCGAGCTGGGCGCGGGCGGGGAAGAGCCGTTCAAACAGTAGCGGGGTCTTACGGCTGGAGTTCGTCGTACCGGGAGGGTTGCGGGCGGGATTTTGGTGTGTCGCGCCGGGTGCCCGGCGTGGCGCGGTCGGTGCGCGACGAGGACTTCGAGGTCTCTGAGACGGCCTCTTCGCTGTAGTAGTAGGAGCCGGGCGTCAGGGTATCGTAAGCGGCGCTGGAGGTTTCTGTCGATGGTGCCGGACCGAAGATTTGCTGTGCGGCGATGCCGAGGCCCGAGCTGTATCGGCTGGTCGGGGAGGATTGCGTGATGGCATCGGTGAGGGTCGTCGCGACATCATCGGCGGCCAGGCCCAACCCGGCACCCCACACGAGCCAGCACGCACACCCGATCACGCTCATCCAGCGCCGCATGCCAGCAGCATACCTCAAATTCCTCCGTTGTCAAGGAAGAGCCACGGCACAGGGAGGCAGCGCTTGGCCGAACCGGAGCTGAATCTCGGCGATTACTATTTCATCCTGCGCAAGCGACGCTGGATCATCCTGCTGATCTTTCTCTCCACCTTCATTTCGACCTGGTGGTGGAGCAACCGCCAGATACCCGTGTACGAGGCGATGACCTCGGTGAAGGTGACCCAGAAGGCCACGATCAGCGGTCTGGCGCTGAATGACATGATGATGCAGTCGGGCTGGGTGGATGAGCTGGAGACCCAAACCAAGGTCATCACCAGTTGGCCGGTGATGGAGCGCGCCGCGATGCTGATGGGTATCGTTCGGCCTGGCGCGACGGCCGAGGCGCTGGCCGAGGCGGTGGGGGAGATGCAGGGTGCCGTGCGCGTCTTCCGCATCGAAAAGACGAACATCATTCAGCTGATCGCCAGCCATACCGATCCGCAGAAAGCGGCGGCCATCGCGAACGACGTGGCGAAGGCCTATATCCAGCATAATCTTGAGGAGAAGCGGCGCGAGTCGAGCGCGCTGCGCCAGTTCTTGGAGCAGCAGCTGCAGGAGATCTCCACCCGGCTCAAGCAGAACGAAGAGGCGCTGCGCAATTTGCGCGCCAACAGCCAGGCGACCGGCACGGGACTGGCCCTGGAGGCGGAACTGACGGCGCTCGACACGCAGCTGGCCGCCTTGCTGCGGCAATACACCGAATCCCACCCCAATGTCATCCGCGTCCGGGAGCGCATCGCGGAAATCAATGACCAGATCAAGGGTCTGCCCAGCTCTGAGTTGGAGCTCGCCCGGCTGACCCGCGACGTCGAACTGGACAACGGCCAGTACCGCAATCTCACGGACAAACTCTCCTCGGCGCGCATCAGCGAGGCGGAAAAGATCGAGGATGTCATCCAACTGGAGCCGGCCACGGTGCCTGAAAAGCCCGTCCGCCCGAACCGGCCGATGGTCCGCCTCTCTGGCGCGCTCGTGGGGGTCCTCCTCGGGCTCGTCCTGGCCTTTTCCATTGAGCATTTCGACACGTCGCTCTTTGCCATCGAGGACATTGAGCGGCTCCTCAATCTGCCGGTCTTGGGCGTCATTCCCTACATCCGCGGTCCCAAGCAGCCCGGAGAGAAGAAGAGCACATCCTGGTGGAAGCGACGGCCATCGGCCAAGCATGAGGCGGATGCCTCCGACCAACTCATCCTGCGCCTGCCGCTGAAATCACCGGTGGTCGAGGCCTATCGCGCCCTGCGAACCAATCTGCAGTCGCAGGAGCTGGACCGCGGCGGCAAGGTGCTGCTCTTGTCCAGCTCGATTCCCGGGGAGGGCAAGACGATCACGACGGCGAACCTGGCGATCATCTTTGCCCAGGCCGGCAAGCGCACCCTGATCATCGGCGCCGATTTGCGCAAGCCGACACTGCACAAGCTGTTCAACCTGCCCAAGGAGCCCGGGCTGACCGATGTCTTGCTGGGCACCGTCAAGGCGGAGCAGGCCACCAAGAATATCGTCGACATGTTGTTAGGCGGAGCGGGCTGGGATCAAATTACCAAGATGCCCGGCCTCGATAACCTGCACATCCTGCCCAGCGGCAACCCGCCGCTGAATCCCAGCGAGTTGCTGGCCGCACCCGCGCTGGGGCGGCTGATTGCCGAGCTGCGTCCCAAATATGATGTGATCATCTTCGATTCGCCGCCGATCTTGCCGGTCACGGATGCCGCGCTGATCTCCGCGCATGCCGATGGCGTCCTGTTGCTCTATCAAGTGGGGCGGGTCGCCCGGCGCGTGCTGCTGCGCACCAAGGCGCAGCTCGAAGCCGTGCAAGCCAAACTCCGCGGGGTCATCCTGAACCACCTGGCGGCCGAGGTGGAACTGGGCACGGAGTACTACTATTATCAGTACAAATACTACGGCAAGAAGGAGGAGGCCGAACGGAAACAAGCGGAGGCCACCTCGTCGTAACCGGCGTGGATCGCATCCCGTGAAGGAGCGCTAGGCGTGGGCCGGGCGCTGTTGATCCTTGGGGCGTTGCTGCTCGCGGCCGTCATTGGGTTCATCCTGTCGATGACCAAATGGCAGATCGCGACGAATGTCCTGCTGGGCGTCGTGGCCCTGGTCTTGACGATGGTCAGTCTCGAGATTGGACTCGGGCTGACCATTTTTTTGGTGCCGCTCACCGTGCAACAGCAGCTGGGCCAATTGGCCGCCGCCCCGGTCCGCTTGGGGTCCGATGACTTCCTCATGGGCTGCATGCTCATGGGCGCTTTGGTGAACATGGCGCGCTCGAAGCGGGTCTTCTGGGTCCGTTCGCCCCTCAACGCGCCCCTGATGGCTTTTTTTGCCGCCTGCCTGATCTCCCTGTCCTACATCATCGCCCACCGCGGCTTCGGCCCGGCCTTCAGGCTGTCTTTTCTCCATCTGCTCAAGTGGTTTGAGCCGGTCACCCTCTATTTCCTGGTCGTCGCCTCGGTGACCAGGCGCGAGCAGATTCTCCGGTACATCGTGGCCGGGCTCTCCGGGTGCGTGGCCGTCGCTGCGCTGCAGATGGCACAGCACCGCATCGGCCCGGCGTCGAGCGAAGAGTGGTATCAACTGCCGTCCGGCCAGTTGTACTATCGGGCGGCATCCAGCTTCGGCACCGAGGGGATCCTGGGGGCCTATTATGTGCTCTTCCTCGGCATTATTCTGGCGCTGGTGCTCGCGGTCACGCATCGCCGCGCGCGGGTCTTGCTCGCGCTGTTTGCCGGGGTGGTGGCGGTGATGCTGCTGATCACCTACAATCGGGCCTCCTATCTCGGTGCGGCGGTGATGCTGGTCGTCTTGGGGGTGTTATCCAAACGGCGCGCGACCGTTGTGGCCATCATGATCGGGGCGGTGGTGTTAGGGGCCTGCGTTCCGACCGTGATGGAGCGGTTCACCATGACCATCCAATCGGCCAACCTGCAAAGTCATTCTGTCCAGTTCGAGGATTCGGCGGCGGCGCGGCTGGGATTATGGATGCGGGCGCTGAAGCTCTTCGTGCAGAATCCGGTCACCGGCGTGGGGTTTTGGGGCCAACGGTCCATGGGATTGTATGGCGCCACGGCCCACAGCCAGTACCTCACGCTGTTGGTGGATACGGGTGCGCTGGGGCTCATGGCCTTTGTCTGGATTTTCTGGACCATCTTTCATCACGCCAATCGCGTGCGACACGCGGTCACCGATCCGTGGCTGCATGCGCTGACGATCGGGGTGATGGCTGGGCTGTCGGGCGTCCTCGTGCACGCCGTGTTTGGGGAAAGCTTTGACGCGTTCCGGCTCACCAGCCCGCTGTGGTTTTTCACCGGGCTCGTCATGGCCATTTTGCGCATGACGCCGGAAGCCGCGCCGGATGCCCCGCCCGCCACGACCTCCAGCGCCGCTCCGCCTTCCGGGCCCGCATCGGGCTGGCGGCCGCGTTTGGTTCCTCGGTAAATGCCTTCCGCTGCGACCGCCTCGGTGGTGATCGCCACCTACCGCCGTCCACAACTCGTCGGCCCGCTGTTGGATGCGCTCTCCTTGCAAGTGGGCGCTCGATTCCAGGTCGTGGTCGTCGAACAGGGGGAGGCGATGTTTCAGCCGGCGGCGTACCAGTCCGGCCGGCCCTTTCTGCTGGACTACGTGTGCCTGCCCACGCCGGGTCTGCCGCATGCCCGGAATGTGGGATGGCAACGCTCCCAGGGCGAGTGGATCTTGTTCATTGATGACGACGCCATCCCGGCGGCTGAGTGGGTGGTAGCGCACCTCCGCCACGCTGCCGACCCGGCCATCGGCGGGGTGGGGGGCAGAATCATCGAGCCGACGGCCGCCGGCCGCGCATCAGCGGCACAGCGCCGTCGTTATCGGACGGGCGCCATCCGGATGTGGGATGCGTATCCTTTCCTGGACTTTGATGCGGAGACCCCAGGCGAGATCCAGCATGTCATGGGTTGCAACATGTCCTTCCGCCGCGCCTGCCTGGAGGCGGCGGGCGGATTCGATGAGCGGTTCAGCGGGACGGCGGAATTTGAAGAGTTGGACCTGTGTCTGCGCGCGCGGCGGCTCGGCTACCGGCTGGTGTTTGAGCCCGCCGCGCTGGTCCGCCACGAGCGGGCGACGACCGGCGGCTGCCGCCTACCAACGACCCGGCAGGCCTTCTACTGGTTCCATCACAATCACCAGCTGCTGTTCCTCAAACACTTTCCCCGCCGGTACTATCCGTTGTTTCTGGCCGAGGTCCTGGCCCGCATCATCTGGCGTACCTGCCGGGTCGGCCAGCCGGCCTATCTGCCCGCCGGGTTGCAGGGCGTCAGGGATGGCATCACGACCTACCGGCGCTCCAAGGGCCAGGCGCCGCGCCGGCCATGAGCGTACTCGGGTCGCGGGTGGGACGGGCGGTGGGATGGGTGATCGCCACCAAGGTGGCCGGCCGGCTGCTGGATACGGTGCAATGGCTGTGTGTCGCGCGGTGGCTGGCGCCTGAAGCTTTTGGGCTGCTGAGCCTGGTCATGTTCTGTCTCTTAGCGCTCGAGACCTGCAGCAATCCGGGTGTGCAGCTCACCCTCATTCAGTCGAAGGAGGTGAGCCCGGAGGTCCTGAGCACCGCCTGGACGGTGTCGCTGGCCAGGAGCGCCGGGCTGGCCCTGATCCTGTGGGCGGCCTCAGGACTCATCGGCCGGTTCTTCAACGAACCCCGTCTCGTGCCGCTGCTGCAGGTGATGAGTCTCTCCTTTGTGCTGAGCGGTCTGACGCATCCTGGCATGGCCCTCCTGGCGAAGGCGCTCCATTTTCGGCGCTATCTGGCCGTCGAACTGATGGGGAGAACCGCGCAGGTCGGCTCGACGCTCTGGCTCGCCTGGCGCTGGCACAATGTCTGGGCGCTGATCGCCGGCGCGCTCATCGGCGCCGGCGTCAGGGCCGCGGCCTCCTTCTGGGCGGCAGCCTCGCCGCTGCGCGTCCGTTGGCGATGGCGCGAAGGCGCATCCCTGTGGCAGTTCGGCCGATGGCTGGCGGTGATGAATGCCGCCTTCTTCCTCTTTTTCTATGGCGATGATGCCTTCGTCGGCAAGATGCTCGGCACGCAGGAGCTGGGCTATTACACCATGGCCTACAAATTGTCGATGCTGCTCGTGACGGAGCTGGTCTACGATCTGTCGCAGGTCTTGTATCCCGCCTACACGCAGCTTGACGCTGCGCTGCCACGGCTGCAGACGGCGTATGTGCGCGTCCTGCACGGGCTGCTGGTCTTCTCCTGCGCCTACGCCGGTGGATTGTGGCTGCTGGCCGGCGATGCCGTTGGGCTGGGCCTCGGCCGCGCCTGGCTCCCGGCAGTGCCACTGATCTACTGGCTGTGCCTCGTGGGCATCACGCGCACGGCAGGGGCAGCCACCGGTCCCGTGCTGCTGGCGCGCGGGGCCGCTAAAACATTGGCCCTCTGGTCGCTGGTCCAACTGGCGGTGATGGGAGCGCTGCTTGCGCCCTGTACTCTGCGGTGGGGCACGCTGGGCGCGGCGGGAGCCGTCTTGTGCGCCAGTGTCGTGATGCAAAGCGGCGTCGCCGTCCACCTCATCCGCAGGCTGGGACTCCGGCCAGGCACGCTGGCCAGCGCCTGGGTCCATCCCGTGGTCGTGGCGGTGGCGGCCGTAGCCATGGCCACGCAGGCGGCCCGGCTTCTGCCGGCGATGGTTGGAGCCGGCGCTGTTGTGGTGATGGCGGCCATCTACGTGGGCGCGTATGGCTTGGGATTGCTGCTGACCGATCGCTGGCTGCCTGCCGGCCTGCGCGACAACATCCGCTGGCTGCTCCGCACGGTCCGGCAACCCCAGCAAGCCCTGCTGGTCTCTGAGTCGTCATGAAGACGATCCTCATGCTCTGCCCGTTTTTCGTGCCCTATGCGCACGCGAAGGTCTACCGGCCGTACCGGCTCGTGAAGTTCCTGCCGCGGTTCGGCTGGGCGCCGGTGGTGGTGATGGCGAACGAGAAATTCAACTACTTTGAAGATCCATCCTTGCTCGAAGACCTTCCGCCCGAGGCGCAGATCATCCGCACGCGCTACATCGAGGCCGGCTGGCGCGGGCTGATGGATCTGGTCGGGCTCAAGCCATTCAGCTATACGCAGGAGCGAGCCCGGCTGATCACAGAGCGGAGCCAGGCGCTGCCTCACGCGCCACGCCGCACCTGGTTTGACCGGTTGAGCCAGTGGCGCGACGACTGGTTCATGATTCCGGACAGGATGATCACCTGGCATCCGGCGGCCTACCGCGCGGCGGTGCAGGTGGTCCGTCGCCGCCGGATTGATGCGATCTATTCCAGCCATCCCTTGCCCTCCGTACATCTGCTGGCGCGCCGGCTGCAGCGCCGGCTGGGCGTGCCCTGGATTGCCGAATTTCGCGATCCCTGGACCGAGCATCCCATGCATCAGCAGAGTTACTACCTGCCGTGGCGCCGGGCGATCGAGACCCGGATGGAGGCGAAGATGTTGCGCGAGGCCGACGCTGTGGTGACCGCCACCGACCAGGTGCGGACGGGTCTCATCAGGCAGTATCCCTGGCTGCAGCAGCGGCCGGTGACCAACATCCCGACCGGCGTGGATGTCGAGAAGTTCGCGCAGGCTTCCGCCATGGCGCATGACCAGTTCTGGGTGGTCTTCATCGGCGAGTTTTTGCGCGCCGATTCGTTGCGGTTTTTTCAGTTGCTGAAGACGCTCCTCGAGCAGGGGCGTATTTCGCGGCAGCAGATTCGTGTGAAGATCATCGGCAATCTCCATATCAACATCATTCTGCAGCGCCACCTCGACGCTCTGGCCCTGTCCGACGTGGTTGAGCTGGTCGATTATCTGCCGGAGCGCCAGTGCTTCAGCCTGGTCAAATCGGCCGACGCGAATCTGCTGGTGCTGCCTGCGAACTATGGATGGTGTCTACCCATGAAACTGTCCATCTATCTTCAGGCGCGGAAGCCGATCATCGCATTGGTGCCCGAGGGTGCGGCGGCGCAGGTGCTCAGGGGTTGCGGGTTTGGCGCGCTCATGCCGGCGGATGACGCGGTGGCGCTGGAGGTCTTGGCGCAGATCCTGCAGCGCACCTGGCAAGGCGGCGTGGTGGATGAGACGCTGTTAGACACATTTTCGGCCACACAGATGACGCGGCAGTTCGCCGCAGTGCTGGACGATGCGGTCCGTTCTGCATCTCATTGACCAGTTGAGCATCGGTGGGGCGCAGACCCACCTGCTGGCCCTGCTCAAGGCCGGCCAGCATGACGGGCGGTACCGTCCTCTGGTCTGCTCGCTGACCGAAGCGGGGGAGATGGGTCCGGAAATTGAGCGGTTGGGGGTGCGCGTGATAGTGCTGTCGGCGCGGGAGCAGCTGCGGCGCAAACAGTGGTGGACGATCGTCGCGCGCTTACGCGCGCTGTGCCGGCAGGAGCGGGTGTCCGTGGTGCAGACCCACTTGACCTGGTCGCGCCTGCTGGGCACGCCGGCCGCCCGGCTGGCGGGTGTGCCGGTGGTCATCGCCTTGGAGCAGGGCGATTTGTATACCGGCTGGCCATACGGCTGGGCCAACCGCATCGTACACCGGTGGCTGACCGACTTGGTCACCTGCTCCGAGGCGATGAAACGGTGGCTGGTCGAGCACTACCATCTTGCGCCGTCGAAGATCACCGTCATGCCCAACAGCGTCGTGCCCGAGGAGTTTGCCCCGACGCACAGGATGGCTTCGATCCGGTTATCGCTGGGATTGTCGGAGACGGCTTTCGTGCTCGGGACGGTCGGCACCCTGGGGACCGGTGTTCGAAAGGGCGTTGAGTGGTGCCTTCGGGCAACCGCGCTCGTATCCGATGCTGTGCCCGGTTGCCATTTGTTAGTGGTAGGCGACGGGCCGGAGCGCAGTCGCCTGCAAGGCCTGGCGCACGAGCTGGGTCTGGAGGGGCGCGTCCACTTCCTCGGCAGCCGCCGGGACATCCGCGAGTTGATGGGCGCCATGGATATCGTCCTGCTCGCGTCAGAGTTTGAACCCTTCGGCATTGTCCTGTTAGAAGCCATGGCTATGGGAAAACCCGTCGTCGCTACCCGCACCGGCGGCATTCCCGAGGTGGTGGAAGATCGCAAAACGGGTTTGCTGGTGCCGCCGAACGATGCGCCGGCGATGGCCGGGGCGATTCAACGCCTGCACGGCGACCCTGAAGCCGCAGTACAGATGGGCCGTGAGGGACGCTGGAGGGTCGAGCGGCTGTTCACGGCGCAACGCGGTCTGGCGGCGCTCTACGAGCTGTATGACCGGCGCCTCGCGGGGCAGGGGACGCGCCCATGAACTGGCAGCCGTCGCTGTGCCTGAATACCGCCGAGCGGCGCAACCTGCGCCGGCTCGCCGGGCTCGTGGCCGGGGCCTGCGCGAAGCCGCGGTGGCTGGTCATTGGCCGGGGAGATGACCGGCTCAGGGAGCTCACGGGCGAGCTCATCTGGATCGATATCGCTGAGGTCCCCAACATTCATGTGCGAGGCGACGTGGTCCGGCTGCCGTTTCAGCCGGGGCAGTTCGACGGCGTCATTGCCAAGGCGGTGCTGGAACATGTCGAAGATGCCCGGTCGGCGGTACAGGAGCTGCATCGCGTCCTGAAACCGGGTGGTCACTGTTACATCGAGGTGCCCTTTCTGCAGCCGTTCCATGAGGGACCCGACGACTACCAGCGGCTCACGCGCCATGGGCTGGAACGGCTGATGCGGGAGTTTCACCGCATCGAGTGCGGCGTCTGCGTCGGGCCGACGGCCGCGCTGATCTGGACGCTGCAGGTCTACTTGAGCCTGGCCTGCTCATTGAATCAGGAACGGTTGTTCAGGGCGTGGCTGATGGTGTTTGGGACGCTGCTCTCCCCGTTGAAATATGCGGATCTGCTGATGGGTCGGTTGACACAGGCCGACCGCATCGCGTCCTGCTGCTATTATCTGGGGCAGAAACGATGGAGGGAGGCGTTTTGATGACCTTATCCGTCATCATGCCGGTGTACAATGAGCGGGCGACGATCGACCGGATCCTCACCCGCGTCCTGGCCATGGCATGCGTAAGTGAGCTGATCGTGGTGGATGACGGCTCCACCGACGGCACGGCGGCGGCGCTGGAGGCGTGGGAGCAGCGCGCGCAGGACTCCAGGCTGCGCATCCTGAGGCACGCGCGCAACCGGGGCAAGGCCGAGGCGATGCGGACGGCGCTCAAGGAGGCGCGCGGCGCAGTGGTGGTGGTTCAGGATGCCGACCTGGAGTACCATCCGGAGGATTATCCGGCCGGGCTGCGCCTCATCAGCGATGGTTACGCCGATGCCGTCTACGGTTCGCGGTTCCTGGGACCCCATCGCGTTTTTTACGTGATCCATTACGCCGCGAACAAATTTCTGACCCTGCTGACCAACCTGCTTTACGACACCACCCTGTCGGACATGACGAGCGGATATAAAATGGTCAAACGTGACGTCCTGCAAACGATACGGCTCCGGTCGAAAGCCTTCGCCATCGAAGCCGAGTTGACGGCCAAGCTGCTGAAGCGGCACTGCCGGCTCTACGAGATTCCCATCACCTATACCGGCCGCGGCTACGAGGAGGGCAAAAAGATCACCTGGGTAGATGGGATTCACATCACGCTCGCCCTCGTCAAGTTCCGCCTGATGGATTAGGAGCGTCGTGCGCAAGGATCTGCTGCTCATCGTGGCGGTCGGGGTTGCCGCCTGCCTGCCGGTGCTTGCCGCGAACCGGGACTACGCGCCGGCCAAGGATGCCCTGCAGTACGACCGAATCGCCATAAACCTTGGGGCCCACCATCTCTTCTCGGATGATCTGCTCCAGCCATCACATCGCACCATGGTCCGCGAGCCTGGCTATCCCATATTCCTATCGGTGGTCTACGCGCTCTGCGGCCACTCCTACCGCGCGGTGCAGTACGCGCAGGTGTTCCTCCACGTCCTGACCAGCGTGGTCATCTACGGCCTGGCTTGTCGTTTGGTTGCTCGGAGGTCAGCCTGCGTCGTGGGACTGCTGACGGCGGTCCTGCCGCCGCTCGTCTCTCTCACCGGCCATCTGTTGACCGAGACGCTCTTCACGCTGCTCTTGGCCTTGGCGTTGTGGAATCTCGTCGAAGCCCATCGCAGGCAATCCGTCGTTTGGACCGTCGCCGCCGGCTGCTGGTTGGGTCTGGCGGCGCTGTGCCGTTCGATCGTCATCTGGTTATGGCTGCCCCTGGCTCTCGGATGGTGGGCGGCGCTGCATCGACGGGCGCGGCATCTACCGCTCGTGTTGGTGCTGAGCGTTGGGCTGACCCTGACCCCCTGGGTTCTGCGGAACACCGTCTTGTTTGGTGTGCCTGGGATTCGGACCGGCCTCGGGTACCAGCTGTGGCTGCGCGCCGCCCGTCTCGACCGGCCGGACGCGGAGCTGTGGCGCGGCGTCGTCTTCGGCTATTCGGCTGTGTTGGGCCATGCGCTGTATCCGACTGTGCGCGCGCAGGAAGAGGGGGAGCGCATCCTCTTCGAGGAGGATTGGGCCAAAATGAAGCTGCGCGCCCCCACGGCGGCGGAAAGTTTGACACCGGCCGATGACCGGCTGCTGTTGCGCGACAGCCTGCGGAACATCGGCCAGCATCCCTTTCGGTATTTGGCGGATAGCCTCATCGACTTCGTAAACGCGAATTCGTGGGGACACGTCTCATTCTCATGGCTGAGGGGGCCGCATCCGCTCGGCTATCTCATCCGCGGCCTCTATCTCATCGGTGTCTTTCCCGTGCTCTTCGTCGCCATGATGGCTGGATTGGTCCGCACGCGTCCCCGCTGGGATCAGGGCTGGCTTTTTCTGGTCGTGACGGTGATCTATTTCAACGTGGTCTTGAGTCTGGTGTGGGCGACCTCACGCCTGAACGCCCCGATCGTGCCCTACTATTTCCTGCTGGCTTTCGGCGCCGTTGCACGCGCGCGGGAAGTCTCCTGCTGACATGGCTGCGAGGCGCTTGCTCTTTATAGCCGAAAGCTGCTATCCGGATCGCTCGGGCGGCGCGGATCGGTACATCTTCGAGCTGGCCAGAGCGCTCGTCGACCGAGGCCACGCGGTGACGGTCTGCACCGGGTGGGAGCGCTCAACTCCGGTGCCGTCGGCGGAGCGCTCCGGCGTGCAGTTTTGCCGGTATCGGACGCCGCCGACGGGCCCGTTCAAGGGTTATGGCCGTTTGGCTCAGTCATTCATCACGGAGATGCAACGCCTGCTGCGGCAGCGGCAGTTCGATGCGGCGTATGTCCACCACGCGATCCCGATGGCGCTCTGCCGGCTGGTCCCCGGTCTGGCCCGCCTGCCCCGGTTGGCGCACGTCCACATGACCTGGGATGCGGAGTATCTGATCCGTGTCGGCGGCTTGAGAGCGTTGCAGGGCGGGGGATCCTGGCGGGTGCGGAGTTTTTCGCGGCTGCTACGGTCGGTACAGGGGTGGGGCCTGCGGGCCGCGCAGCGCATCGTGGTAACCACGCCGTACGTCCGGCAGATGGTATTGGACGCGTTTCCGTGGGCGCAGCCTATCCCCATTGACGCCATCCCGGGCGGGGTCAACATCCAGCAGTTCACGCCTCCGGCTGACCGGGCGGCGTTACGACGGCGGCTGGGCCTGCCGCAGGACGACCTGATTGCCGTGACCGTCCGGCGGCTGGTGCCGCGGACCGGCGTCCCGGCGTTGATTGAAGCGATGGCGGTCCTGCGCGATGCGGGCCGCGCGATGCGGCTCATCGTGGTCGGCGATGGGCCGCAGGCCTCAACGATCCGCGAGCTGATCCAGCGCTACCGGCTGAATGATCGAGTGCGTCTCGTGGGACCGTGCAGTAACGAGGCGCTGGTCGATTACTACGGCGCGGCCGACTGCTCCGTCATGCCGACGGCGGCCCTGGAGGGGTTCGGCTTGTCCATCGTGGAGTCGCTCGCCTGCGGGACACCGGTCCTTGCCACGCCGGTGGGCGCGATGCCCGATTTGTTGCGCCCCCTGGAGCCGGAGCTCATCTTTCCGAGCAGTGAGCCTGCCGCGATGGCAGACCAACTGGCCCGGTGGTGTTCGGCCCCCGGTCGATTGACGGCGCTGCGCAGCCGCTGCCGCGACTATGCCGTCCGGGGATTCACGTGGCAGCATGCGGCGGAGCGTTTCGAAGCGGTGTGCGACCGCCTGCTCCGCGACCGACCGTGACGGATCAACCGCTGAAGATACTCTGCTTTTTATCCAACGACTGGGACGGCCTGCGCGGCACCGAGCAAAAAATGATGGTGCGGCTGATGCAGCGCCATCCCACGCTCCTCGTGGAGACGGTCGGCTTCCGGTTCCGCCGGCCGATCCGCTCCGACCTCGGTCGCCTGTGGCGCCGCAGCCTGCGGTGGCTGCGCGGGCCGATGCGCGTGGGACCGCAGGCCTGGGTGCTGTCGCCGGCGGCGTTGCCGTATGTCGGTGGAGCGCTGGTCCAACGGCTGAACAATTGGTGCCTGCGACGACAGGTCCTGCGTGCCGTCCGGCGGCTGGGATTCCACGGGGCCGTCTGCTGGGTGTACCCGCCGAGCCCCGCCGTGCTGGCGCTGCTGGCGCAGTTGCAGCCTGCCGTCATCGTGTATGAGTGTCTCGATGATTACGCCAGATTTTACGACACCACGACCGAGACGCTGGAGATCCAGCGAGCGCTGGCCTCGCGCAGCCAGCTCGTCATCACCATCTCTGAGCGGCTCCGGCAGAGGCTGGCCCCATTCAATCCGCAGACGCATCTCATCCCGAATGCGTGCGACTATGATCACTTTGCCGTTCCGGCGGACGCATCTCACGCGGCCCCGCGCGATCTGGGCAAGATCCCGCATCCCCGCATCGGGTACGTGGGTTCGTTCGACTTTTGGGTCGACCTGGAGCTCATCGGCTCGCTCGCGCGCGAGCACGCGGACTGGTCCTTCGTCCTCATTGGGCCGATTACCGTGCTCGGACTGGGAACGCTCGCGGGGCTGCGGAATGTGCGCCATCTGGGCCGCAAACCGTATGATGAGCTGCCCGCGTACCTGCAGGAGCTCGATGTGGTCATCTTTCCCTACCGCGCCATCGAATTTATGGAGTCGGCCGATCCGTTGATGCTCTACGATGCGCTCGCGAGCGGCAAACCGGTGGTGTCCACCGACTACGCCGCCGTCCGGCGCTTTGAGGCGGTCGTGCGCATCGCCCGCACACCCGCGGGCTTCGGCGAGGCCATCGCTCAGGCCCTGCGGGAGGATACGCCTGAGCAACAGGCGCGCCGGCGCGCGGCGGTGCGCGACCTGACGTGGGAGCGTCGGGTCGCCAAGAGCGAGGAGCTCATCGTGCAGCGGCTGACCGCGCGGAGAGCCGGCGCGCGCGGCAAGCTGCTGCACGTCATTACCCGCGCCATTCCCGGAGGTGCTGCGGATAACGTGATCGCCACGGCCGAAGCCCTGCGCCGGCAGGGCTGGGAGGTCACCCTGGCCTGCGCGCCGGACGCGCGCAACGTGCCGCTCGCCGAAGCCAGGGGCATTCCGGTCGTCACGATTCCTGCGTTGTGCCGTGAGGTCCGTCCCTGGCGAGACCTGCAGGCCTTCACGGCCCTCTACCGGTTGATGCGGCGTGAGCGGTTCGCCTTGGTCCACTCGCACACGGCCAAGGCCGGCGTGCTCGCCCCGGTGGCGGCCCGGCTCGCCGGTGTGTCCCGCGTGGTCCATTCGCCGCGCGGGAGCATTTACCATGACGTCTATTTTTCGCGCCCGATCCAATGGAGTTTCGCGGCGGTGGAGCGGTGGGTCGCTGGCTTGATCGACCGACTGGTAGTGGTGTGCCACAGCGAGCGGCGGGAGTATGTGGACCGACGTATCGCTCCGGCGGCCAAATACCTGCTCGTGCGCAGTGGCCTCGACGTCCGGCGGTTCGTAGAGGCGGCGCCGGTGGATGTGGGCTCGCTGCGGCGCGCGCTGGGACTGTCCGCCGATGGACCGGTCATCGGCCACGTCGCCCGGCTGACGCCGGAGAAGGGCCACCGGATCGGCATCCAGGCGCTGGCCCAGGTGGTGCAGCGGTATCCGACGGCGCAGCTGCTGCTCGTGGGCGATGGCGCCACCGAAGACACGTTGCGCCGGCTCGTGGCCGAGCAGGGGCTGACGGAGCGGGTGCGGTTCGCCGGCTTTCGCGCCGACATCCCCGCCGTGCTGCAGGCCATTGATATCTTCATCCAGCCGTCGCTGTGGGAGGGGTTGCCGCGCGCCATGGTGGAAGCGATGCTCATGGCCAAGCCGGTCGTGGCCACGAGCGTCGGCGGCATCCCTGAGGTGATCACGCATGAGGTCTCAGGCCTGCTGATCTCGCCCAATAATCCCGGAGCCCTCACCGCGGCGATTCTGCGGTTGCTGGACGATCCCGCGTTGTCGCAGCGTCTGGCCGCTGCCGGACGCCGTCTGGTGGAACAGGAGTTTGAGATCACCCGGACGACCGCTCAGCTGTCGGCCCTGTATGAGGAGCTGTTGGCAGGTCAGGCCGCTCAACAGCCATGACGATCGACCTCGTCCCGGTCCCCTGCAGCGCCTGCCAGTCGTCTCAGGTCCGGACGTTGGATTTTGTACGCCTGTCGCCGATCGGCATCACCTCCACGCTGGTCCGTTGCCGCTCCTGCGGTCTGGTCTACGTCTCTCCACGGCCCACCCGCGAGGCGGAGCAGGCGCTCTATGCCAAGGCTTACTATGAAACGGCGGATCAGGAGGTGTGGGACGGGCCGCGGCTGGAACTCTTCCGGCGCCTGTTGGCGGCGATGGAGCGCCGCCAACCGCACGGAGAGCTGCTGGATGTGGGCTGCGGCAAAGGCCACTTTCTCAAGATAGCCGGCGACCGGGGCTGGGGGGTGACCGGCATCGAACCGTCTCATGCCGCGGGGAACCATGCGCGCCAGGCGTTTGGTCTGAGGGTGTTAGAGGGAGAGGCCGCCACGGTGGAGCTGCCGCCCAACTACTTCAATGTTATCGTGGCCTGGAACGTCATCGATCAGCTCTACGACCCGGCGCCAGCGCTGGAGCGGATCTATACCTGGCTCAGGCCCGGAGGGTGGCTCGGGCTGCGCCTGTCCAATGTAGAGTTCCATTGGCGGCTGCACCGGTTCTGGCCGATCGTGCGGCGCCTCTGGCCCAAGGCGGTCCAATACCGTGAGCCCACGGTATTTCACCTGACCATGTTTTCCCCGGCGACCATCATCGCGCTGCTGCGCCGCGTCGGCTGGCAGCGGGTCATGGTGCGCAATTCGCCGTTGGATCCCTACGTGGAGGATTTGGTCCAACCGCTGGGACGGACCCGGGCGGCCAGGCTGCAACGCGGCCTCTATGGCGCGGCGCAATGCGCGTGGGCCTGCAGCCTGGGGCGATGGGTCGTGGGGCCGTCGCTCTTGATCTGGGCCAGGAAACCTAAAGATGCTAAGCGATAGCGGGCTGCGCTGGGTCATCGTGATCTTGAGTTGCGCCCTGCTGGGCGAAGCCGCGGCCACGGACCCAGCCTTGCCTGAACCGGAGCACCGAGTGGCGCTGCACCTGCACACCACGATAGGCGGCGATCCCAAGAGCCCGGCGCAATTCATGCGCGAGGCCAAGGCCGCAGGCCTGGCGGCCGTCTTCATCACGGACCACGATTACCAGCGCTGGGAATATGGGGCGTGGCCGGCCCGGGGGCTGATCAAGCAGCGGATCGATTTGCCGTCGGCGCTGAAGCTGGGCGCGGCGCGCTACCTGCAGGCGCTGGCCCAGGCAGACAGGCTCGACCCGGATGTTCGTGTCATCGATGGGATGGAGGCAGCGCCCTTCTATTACTGGTCCGGCAGTTACTGGGACGGTTCATTCACGCTCAACGACCGCGACAAGCATCTGCTGGTCTTCGGGCTCGATGCCTCCGGGTACGAGCAGATGCCCCTCATTGCCAACGGCCGGTCGCATGTTGACCAGTATCACGGCCACCAGTATGCCAAGCCGTATCAGGAACTCATCGACTATGTCGTGCAGCGTGGCGGCCTCATCTTCTGGGCGCATCCGAGCATCAAAGAAGTGGGGAAGGTCCGAAGCGTGCGATTATCCACGCTGCCCTATGAAGAGATGCTGGTGGCCACCGATCATTATACGGGCTTCGCCGTTTATCCCACTGGCGGCCGGCTGTGGGAGGCCGGCAATCTGTGGGACCGCGTGCTGCGGGAGTACTGCGAGGGCCGGCGCGGGCAGCCGGCCTGGGCGATTGGCGAGCTCGATGATCACGGAGATCAACCGATCACCGGTGTTGCCACCGTCATTTGGGCCCCTGAGCGGACGCGCCCAGCGCTGCTTGAGGCGCTGCGGCACGGTCATATGTACGTGACGTACGGTCAGCCCGGTCACCCGAAGGTCCAGTGGTATGCCGTCCGCGATGCCGCGGCCAACCAGGTGGCCTTCAGCGGGGAGGAGCTGCGCCTGACCGGGCCGGCGATGCTGGAGTGCACGATCGCCTCGCAAAGCCCCGGCAGTTCGCTGAAGGTGTTGATCATCAAGGACGGTGTTATAATACATGAAGAGAGCGGGCCCAGCCCGTTGGCTGTGCGCTGGACCGATACGGCCGCCGCCCCTACGGGTGGGTACCACGCGTCAGGTCAGAAATCGTATTACCGCCTCTACGCGCAAAACAGCGAAGGCATGCAGCTGTTGACGAATCCGATTTTCGTCATCGCACCATAGGCGCTTCGCTCATCAGACCAGTCTGGTTCCTACATGGATAGACGCCGGCTGCGCCAGTGGCTATGCTCCAGTGGCTCGTCCTTCAGGGACTGGCGCAATGCGCTGCGCCAGGTCATCGGCCTGCTGCGCGAACCGGCCGTCGTCTCCTCCCAACCTATCAGCCTGCAGATCGAGCCCATCGTTCGGTGCAATTTCGCCTGTACGATGTGCCACTCGCCGGAGCGCAGCCGGGCCCATCCGGCGCCGCTCTCCCTGGACCGGTACCGGGCTATCCTCGACCAGTTTCCGCATGTCCGCTTCCTCACGTTGCAGGGCGTGGGAGAGCCGCTGCTGAACCCTGAATTGACCGCGATGATCCGTGAGGCGAAACGGCGGCGGATCGCCATCGGCCTGTTCACCAATGGCTCCCTCCTGACGCCGGATATTTCCGCGGCGTTCGCCGACATCCCCTTAGACTGGCTCAACGTATCGCTGGATGGCGCGACCGCCGCGACCTTTGAGCAGATTCGGCTCGGCGGCCGGTTCGACCAGGTGGTGCAGAATCTGCGCGAGTGCCTCCGGATTCGTGGCCGACGCCAAGCGCCGGTCATCGGCCTCTGGTGCGTCGCCAGCCGGGCCAATCTCGGTGAGCTGCCGGCGCTCGTCGAGCTGGCCGGCGAGCTCGGTGTGGATCGGGTCACCGTGCAGGAGATGCACGCCTGGGGCGATCCGGTGTGGCGTGAGCGGCTGGTGGGCGAGCGGATCAGCGGGTCCGATCCCGCGTTTCATGCCGCGGCGCAACAAGCGCGGCGCGCGGCGCAACACCGGCGCGTGCGGCTCGATATCCGACCCGCGACCGGCTCCGCCCCGGCGCGCCGCAGCTGCCAGTGGCCGTGGAAGTCCACCTATGTGACCGTAGAGGGGTTTGTGACACCGTGCTGCATGCAGGGCAGCGATCCTGCCATCCTCAACTTCGGCAACCTCACGGACGCCTCGTTCGCCGAGATCTGGAACAGCGATGGTTATCAGCAGTTCCGCCGGCAGCTGCGCGGTCCCACGCCGCCGCCCATCTGCCAGGGGTGTCCGGGCTACCATCATCGATGAGCCGGCCGCTGCGCGTCGCCATCGTGACGGGCCTCTTCCCGCCGGCCATCGGCGGGCCGGCCTCCTATCTGTGGGATCTGTGCCATGCCTTGCAGGAGCAGGGTCATGCCTGCCTGGTCGTCACCCTGAGTCCCGCACAGCGAAGCGAGGCGTTTCCTGTCCATGCGGTGCCGCGATCGTGGCCTGTGCCGCTGCGTTGGCTGGTCATGTTAGGCCTGCTCGTCCGACTGCGGCAACGGTACGACGTGCTGTTTACCCATGGCGGTCCTTGGGACTCGGGGCTGCCCGCCGTCTTCGCGAAACGCCTGCTCCGCAAACCGTTGGTGACGAAAGTGACCGGCGACATCGCCTGGGAGCGGGCGCGGATCAAGCATTTGATTGAAGACTCCATCCATGAGTTTCAACGCCGCCGCTATCGTCCGCGAGTAGAGGTGTTCCGTCGTCTGCAACAGCGCATCGTCCGACAAGCAGACGCCGTGATCGTGCCCAGCCAGGACTTGCAGCGCTTGGCAATTGGATGGGGGATTCCGGTGGCGCGTATTCGCGTCATTCCCAACGGCGTGCGGTTAGACGCCGTGGATTCCCTGCCCTCGCGCGCGGAAGCCAGGCGCAGTTTGAAGGTTGAAGGACCGCTGCTGATCGCTGCCGGACGACTCGTGCCCTGGAAACGATTTGATGAGGCCATCCGCACCCTGGCGCACCATCCCGATCCGCAGGCCGAGCTGCGCATCGTCGGCGACGGCCCTGACCGTCCTCGTCTCGAGGGAGTGGCCGTAACGCTGGGCGTTGCTTCACGAGTCCGCTTTGTGGGTTCAGTCGCCCGCGCAGAGCTGTGGCGCTACCTCCGGGCTGCGGATCTGCTGGTGCACCCCTCGGAGTGCGAGGGATGTCCGCACCTCTTGCTGGAGGCCATGGCTGCGGGCACACCCATCGTGGCGAAGCCGGTTGCGGCAGGCTGGACCTTCGACCAGACCTGCCAGACCACCGTGGCGTGCTTGGCCAACGCCACCAACGGACACGGTTGATGAACGTCCTGTCCATCAGTCTTGATCCGAACATCGTCGAGCCGGATCCGGCCCGGCGGACGAACAACGCCCGGGAACGGCAATTGGCATACGCCAGCCGGCTGGATGCCTATCATGCGATCGTCCTGACGCGCGACGCGGGCCGCCGGCCTGCCGAGCGCGCCGCCGACAATTGCTGGTTCTACCCCGCGCACGGTGCCACACGGCTGCAGCGTTATCTGCAGGCGGAGCGGTTGGCCTCAGCCATCTGCCGACGTTCGGCCATTGATGTGGTGACGACGCAGGATCCCTGGACCACGGGGGTCATCGGGTGGCGGCTCAAGCGGCGGTTTGGCGTGCCGCTCAACGTCCAGCTGCACGTGGATGTGTTAGACAATCACGCCTGGCTGGCAGAGCGGGCGCTGCATCGGGGGCTCCGGTTCGTGGCCAGCGGGATGCTGCGCCGCGCGGATACGGTGCGCGTCGTCAATGAGACCATGCGCCGCCGGCTCATCGAACGCGGGCTGCCCGAGCAGCGCATCCGGTCGATTCCTGTTGCCACACCCGTCACGGAGCCGGATGGCGAGACCATTGCCCGTGTACGACGGCAGTGGTTGGGAACGGCGCAAACGCATCTGATCGTGTTTGCCGGCCGCTTCACCCGGCAGAAGGATCTTGCCACGCTGCTGGATGCGGTCCCGGCGGTGGCGGTGGAGCATCCAGGTGTAGTGTTCCTCCTGGCCGGTGACGGCCCCTTGGCCGTGCCACTGCAGCGCCGGGTGTCGCGTGAGGCGGCGCTGAGCCGGCACGTGAGGTTCGCTGGCCGCGTCCCGCACGGCCAGATGGCGGCCCATCTTGCTGCGGCCGATGTGGTCGTCTTGTCATCGGTCTACGAAGGTCTGCCGCAAGTGTTAGTGGAGGTGGCGGCCCTGGCGCGGCCGATCGTCGCGACAGAGACCTCCGGCGCGCGGGAGCTCCTGGCGGGCGGCGAGTCTGGGTGGTTGGTCCCCCCGAGGCACTCCTCCTGTTTAGCCGAGCGGATCAACGACATGCTCCACGACCCTGCGCAGGCGGCTCGGATGGGGGAGGCGGCGCGCCGGCGCGTGAGGGATCGCTGGCTGAGCCGGGACCTCATCGGCGAAATGGTGCAGCTCTTAGCGGAGACGCGCTGATGCGGGTGCTGGTTATCACCCAGACGGTGGATCCTCACGATCCCACATTGGGCTTCTTCGTCTCCTGGCTGCGCCATCTCGCGCCCCTCGTGGAACGGTTGGAGGTGGTGTGCAGCCGGCTGGATGCGGCGGAACTCCCCGGCAATGTGCGCTGCCATTCGCTGGGCAAGGAATCCGGAGCCGACCGGTGGCAACGTTGGCGGCGGTTTCACCAAGCGGCAAGCGGCCTGATCCTCGGCCGACAGGTGGACCTCATCTTCGCCCACATGTGCCCGGAGTACGTCCTGGCGGCGGCTCCGTACGCGTGGCAGCGCGGCGTACCGATCGTCTTGTGGTATACGCATCGCCAAGTCACGTGGCGGCTCCGTACGGCGCACCGCCTGGCCGCGCACGTCGTGACCTCAACGTGGCAGAGCTTTCCGCTGCCGAGCCGGAAGCTCACCGTGATCGGCCATGGTGTGGACGGAGAGCAGTTCCGCGTGGTGACGACACCGGCCCGGCCATCATCCCGCGACACCCGGCTGTTGCTCTCCGCCGGCCGTCTGGCAGCAGTGAAGCGGCACGAATTGTTGTTGCAGACCATGAGCATCCTGGTCCGCGACGCAGGACACCAGGACGTGCGGCTGGTCATCGTCGGCGGTGATGCCGGCCGAGGAGGCGAAGCCCTGGCGGCGCGCATCCGCCACCACCGGCTGGAACCGTACGTCACGCTGGCCGGCCCCGTTGCGCATGACCGGATGGCGGAGCAATACCGCTCTTGTGACCTCCTGGTCAATACGAGCCCGCCAGGCTTGTTCGACAAAGTCGTCCTCGAAGCGCTGGCCTGCGGTGTGCCGGCCGTGGTCTGCAACCGCGCGTTTGAGCCGGCGCTCGGCCCTGCCACCCAGGTGTTAGTGTGTCCAGAGGACCGTCCGGAGTCGCTGGCGGACACGATCGCCAGGGTGTTGACGTGGAAACAGACCCAGCCGACTCTGGCGGAGCGGTTGCGTGGCAGCGTGCTGGCTGAGCATGGCATCGCACCATGGGCCGGCCGGCTGGTAGCCGTGTGGTCGGCCGTCCTTCCGCCGTGATGCCGCCATCACGGATGACCGCTGGCCGGGCCGTGCTGCTCGGCTGTGTGATGACGGCGGGGCTGCTGGCCGCAGCCGAAGGGGGGGCGCGTCTCTACGCCCACGCCACCCAGACGGTCCTCTTTCCGGCCTGGGCCGTCTTCGATGACGAGCTCGGTTATCGGCTGCAACCGGGAGCCGCCGTTGCGGCGCAGGATGTTCGGATTAACCGGCTGGGGTTCCGCGGTGAAGAGGTGCGGCAGCCAATCGGCCGGCCACTGGTCGTGTTCGTGGGCGATTCCTGTGTCTATGGCGATGCGGCCTCCTCCGAACAAGCGACGCTGCCCGCCCAGGTTGCCGCGGCCTTGGAGGAGCGCGGGCGGCAGGTGCAATCCTTGAACGCGGGGGTGTCCGGCTACACCTCAGCTCAGGCCGCCCGCGTCTTCGCCAACCGCATCGTCCCGCTGCGGCCGGCCCTCGCCGTCCTGTATGTCGGATGGAACGACATTGATTTCGCTCCCGGCCTCATGGGGCCTCATCACTCGGCGGTCGTCCGGTGGCTGTCCTCGGTCTCCGCGCGGCTGGAGACCTGCAGCTACGCCTATAGCTGGTTGGTGTGGGTGGCGCGAGACACCGCGGGGCCCGATCACCTGATGTATGCGAACCACGCTCCCACGACGGCGATGAAAGAGCGGGTGGTCGCCCAGTACCAGGCCAATCTCCAACGCATCGTGGCCACCGCCAGAGCGCATCACGTGACGCTCTGCTTGGTGACGCGTCCCACCCCGCTGCATGAAGGGTTGACGACCTCTCAGGTCGAGTTGCTCTTGCCCTGGCGCCCGCTGAAGGGACATTGGCTGACCTTCCTGGAGTGGCATGCGGCGTTGAACGGCATCGTGCGGGACGCGGGACAGAGTCAAGAGGTCGCGGTGATTGATCTCGAGCGTGACCTCGAGCGATTGCCCGAGGCGCAACGACTGCGGCTCTTCGCTGATGCCGAGCATCCCAACGATGAGGGCTATCGCGCGATCGCCCAGCTGATGGTGGAGCCATTGCTGTCGCTGTTGGATGAACGGAGGGCGTCGCTGCGGTGAACCGGCGGTGGGTGTGGTGGGTGGCTGGATGGGCCGCGGTGCGCGCTGGCCTGGCCCTCGCCGCGCTGGCAGGGCTGCCTGAGCATGGTGCGTACCTGGGATGGTATGTGCCCCAGGGTGACGAGCTCCAATATGTGGAGTCCGCCCTGGCCCTGGCTCAGGGTCACGTCATTGCGTCGGTGAGACCCATTGGTTTTCCGCTGCTCTTAGTGCCATACGTGTGGCTGACACGAGCGGCCTCGCCGGATGCGCTCTTGTGGCCCGTGGCGCTGTTTCATGGCTGCCTGTTGGGCAGCGCGGCGGTCGTCTTGACCGCCGCAATCGCCTACCAGCTTACCCGGCGTCCCCTCGTTGCCATACTGGCCGCCGCCCTGTGGGCGGTCTTTCCGTATCTGGTCTACTACGGCGTGCACACACGGGCCGGCGCAACACCGGACGTGCCGCTCACGCGCCTCGCCCATCAACTCTGGATTCAATTAGCATCGGATCCGCCATCAACGATCTTCGTGTTAGCGACGGTGCTGTGCTGGCTGATCTGGTGGAGGCGGGGAGGGTGGCTGTGGGCGCTCGTGGCTGGCGCGGCGGCCGGGATGGCGGTGCTCGTGCGGCTGCCCAACGTCGTCTTGTTCGCGGTCGGCGCGTGGTGGTTCGGTCGCCAACGCGCCTGGCGGAGTTTCTGGGCGTTCGGCCTGGCCGCCGGGGCGTTCGTGTCGCTGCAGGCCGCGGCGAACTCTCTGACGTTGGGGGCTCCCTGGCGCTTGAGCATCTGGGAGTTGGAAGCGATGCGTTCCTTGGAGCACAGCGCCAAGGCCGGCTATCCCATCAGCTCCGTTGCCTTGACCAACCTGCCGTTCATCACCGGCGAGTTGACGGCCAAGCTGAGCATCGGTACCTGGTGGCTGGCCGCTGGGGTGGTCGTCCTCGCGGTCGCCGGCTGGTGCCGGTTGCTGCGCACCGCGAGGACGATGGCGTGGTACTGCGGCTGGTGGCTCGGGTCGTACCTGGTGGTCTACGGGTTGCATCAGGACTTCGCCGTGAGCGTCCTGCACTTCCTCATGCCGGTCTGGCCTGCGGTGGCGATGTTATGCGCGCTGGCCCTGGAGCCACTGATGACCTGCTGGCAGCCGGTCCGTCAGCCCCTGTGAAACGGCCGCTGATTCCCGTGGCCGCGCCGTCCCTCACGGCGCGCGAACACCGGTACGTCAACCAGTGCCTGCGCAGCGGCTGGATTTCACCGCGCGGACCGTTTGTCGCGCGGTTTGAACAACGCTTCAGCCGGGCGTGTGGGGCACGCTATGGGGTAGCGACCTGCAACGGCACGGCGGCGCTGCATCTGGCGTTGGCCGTGGCGGGCGTCGGACCCGGTGACGAGGTCATCGTCCCTGGATTCACCTTCATAGCGACGGCCAACACCGCCGTCTATCTGGACGCGAAACCGATCTTCGCGGACATCGACCCTGTGACGTGGACGCTCGATCCGACACAGGCTGCCCGGCGGTTGACGCGGCGCACCAAGGCGATCATAGCGGTCCATATGTACGGCCATCCGGTGGATATGCAACCGCTGCGGCATCTGGCGCATCGGCGCCGTCTCGCCTTGATCGAAGATGCCGCGCAGGCACCCGGCGCCCGCTATCGTGGAGCGCGTGTGGGTTCGCTGGGCGACGCAGCCGTGTTCAGCTTTGACGTAACCAAGATTTTGACGACGGGGGAGGGGGGCATGCTGGTCACTTCGAATCGGCGATGGGCCAAGCAGGCCCGCCTGCTGCGCGATCATGGCATGGACCCGCGCCGCCATTTCTATCATCCGGTCATCGGCTATAACTATCGGATGACGAACCTGCAGGCGGCGATCGGCGTAGCCCAGGTCGAGCGCTTGCGCCAGCTGTTGACGCTCCGTCGGCGGCACGCCCGGCGGTACGCCCGGGGCCTGGCGGGCGTCCCGCACCTCACCCTGCCGTCCTCGGCCGCATGGGCCGATCACGTCTACTGGATGTACGCCGTGCTCGTGCATCCCCAATCCGGTTTCAGCCGGGACCGGTTCATGAGGGCTCTCGCCCGCGAGGGCATTGAGACGCGTCCGTTTTTCCCGCCGGTGCACCGCCAGCCGCCCTACCGGACCAACCGGCGTCTGCCCGTCGTTGAAGCGGTGTGTGCCCGTGGGGTCACCCTCCCCTCTGGAGCGACGCTGACGGAGGGCGAGATCGACCGCGTCTGCCGTGTCATTCGACGATTGCTGCGCACGCCATGGCCCACGTAACCCTCATTCGCCCTCCGTTAGTGGTTTCGCGCTGGTGCTATATGGCGGCCATCTGCCCGCCGATCGGGCCGGCCTATCTGGCCTCAACGCTGCTGGCTGCAGGGCACGACGTGCGGTTGATTGATGCATTGGGGGAGGGACTTGAAGAGTACCACCCCTGCGCTATCCGCCGTGATCTGTACGCCCGCGGTCTTTCGATTGACGCCATCGTGCAGCGCATCCCTGCGCAGACCGACGTCATCGGCATTTCCTGCATGTTCACCCAGGAGTGGCCGCTTATTCAGGCCCTGCTGGCCGCCATCAGGGCGCGGTTCCCGACCGTCCCGCTCGTGGCGGGCAACGAGCACATCACCGCCGCCCCTGGCTCTTCGCTGGCCTCCTCGCCGGCGCTCGACTATTGCGTCTTGGGTGAAGGGGAAGCAACTCTCCGGGAGCTCGTCGACGTCCTGAAGCATGGCGGCGATCCCGGGCAGGTGCCCGGGCTGGCGTTCCGACGGGAGGGTGGTGTGCTCCGCACTCCTCCACGGATACGCATCAAGGCGGTGGACGAAATCCCGCCGCCCGCCTGGGAGTTGACGCCGCTGGCGAGCTATCTGGACGGCGGCTATGGCTTTGGCGTCAACCGCGGCCGGAGCATGCCGATCCTGGCCTCCCGGGGTTGTCCCTATCAGTGCACCTTCTGCTCGAATCCTGCCATGTGGACGACCCGCTGGTATCCGCGCCATCCGCGCCAGGTGGTTGAAGAGATGGAACGGTACGTCCTGCGCTACCGAGCGCAGAATTTCGATTTTTATGACCTCACCGCGATCGTCAAGAAATCGTGGATCGTCGAGTTTGCGCAGCTGCTCATCCAGCGGCAGTTGGGCGTCTCCTGGCAGCTGCCCAGCGGCACCCGCTCCGAGGCGATTGACGAGGAGGTGGCGCCACTGTTGTATCGCTCCGGATGCCGGAACATCTCCTACGCTCCGGAAAGCGGCTCTGCCTCGGTGCTGGCCAGGATCAAAAAGCATGTCAACCTGCCCCGGATGCAATCCTCGATGCGCGCGACCCGACGGGCAGGGCTCAACGTGAAGGCGCACATCGTCATCGGTTTCCCTGATGAGTGGCATCAGGAGATCTGGGCCACGCTCGGTTTCATCCTCAAGATGGCGTGGCTGGGCGTGCACGACATCACGATCGCTCCCTACTCCCCGTATCCGGGGGCGGAGCTCTTTGAGCAGCTCCGGGCCGCGGGTAAGATCCGCGCGTTTGACGCCGCGTACTTCCGTGACCTCTACGCCTTCACCGATATAGCCAATACGGTCTCGTACTGCGACCGAGTGAGCTCACGGAGGCTTGGAGGGTATCGGACCTTCGGGTTGCTGTCCTTTTATGCCGTGCAATACCTGCTCCGGCCCTGGCGGCTCGCGCGCACGCTGCGCAACCTGATTACCCGCCGGCATGAGTCCAGGCTGGAGATGTCGCTGGATGCGCTGCTCAAGCGGCTGCGGGCGCCTCGGCCATCGGCCGCAGCGAGTAGTGCTGCCTGATGCCGGTGCTCTCGCTTGTGGTGCCGGTTTACAACGAGCGCGAGACCCTGCCGGTACTATTGACGCGCTGCGCGCAAGCGCTGGCAGGGGTGGACTACGAGCTGGTCGTCGTTGAGGATGCCTCGACGGACGGCACGCGCTCCTGGCTACGGGAGCGCGCTCGCCTGTCCCCCTGGTTGCGAGTCATCGAGCGGCCGGCGCGTCTGGGTCTGGGCAGCGCCGTGGCGGAGGGCGTGGCCGCAGCGTGTGGCGAGCAGATCGTCTGTCTGGATGCGGATCTCTCCATGCCGCCGGAGACGATTCCAATACTGCGACGCGCCTTGGAGACGGCTGACGTAGCTGTCGGTTCAAGATTCATGGCCGGCGGGGCGGACCGGCGTTCCAACCGCGGGCGTGCGTGGGGTGTGCGCTGGGGTAACCGTCTCATCCAGCGGCTCCTAAGATTGCCTGTGACGGACTTGACCGGAGGATTTCTGGCCCTCCGCCGCTCGGTTCTCCATCGGATTACTCTGCGCGGCCTGGGGGCCGAATATGCCCTGCTCTTCATCATCGACGCCCGCCGGGCGGGCTGCACGTTTGCCGAAGCGCCCTATGTCTTTGCCGAGCGGGCCGCGGGTCGCGCCAAGGTCAGCGGGTCGTGGCAGGCGTGGCTGCGTTATGCCGGCACCCTGGGCCGTCTCGTGTGGCGGGAGCGTTGCGCCGCAGCATCATGACACGCGACCACTGGATCCTGCTGGGCCTCGGCGTCCTGGCGGCCGCAACCTTCGGCGCTTTTCGCGAGATCGCTGACGACGCCATCTTTGGGTTTCTGCAGGTCGCGAGGAATCTCGCCGCCGGGCGGGGCGTTGTGGCCAATGCAGGGGAACCGCTCCTGATGCCTGGTATCATGACCGTGATGGCGTACGGCCTCATCGGCCTGTTACCCCTCGACCTCGTCGCCGCGGCACAATGGTTCAACGCGGCCGTAGGTGTGCTGACCACGGCAGGCATCTATCTCGTCCTCGCAGGTCAGGACCAGCGGATGGCGGGCGGCCTGGCGGCCGGTCTCTACGCCACCTCGGCCATCGCCTTGGCGGTCACGTCCCTCGGACCGGACCTGGCCCTGCACAATCTGTTAGGCGTGGCCGCCTGGTGGCTGTGGCTGGGCAAGCGGACCATGGCGGCCGCACTGGTGAGCGGTCTGCTCGTCATCCACCGGACCGACGGGGTGATTCAGGCGGCCGTCATGGCGTGGGCTTCGTGGTATCGTGATCGGCGGGCGGGCCGACAATACCTCGTGATGACCGGAGCGCTCATCCTCGCATGGCTGGGGCTGGCCGCGTGGTATTTTGGCGAGCCGGTCACGCACTGGCTGTGGGCCCACCAGTTGGAATCGGAGCTGCTCCAACCGGGCCCATTGTGGCGGCGCTACCTGCTGGGTTTCCTGCCGCAGTTCTTCTGGTCGCCGGCCGGGCGGTGGTGCCTGCCCTTCTTTCTGTGGGGCTGTTGGCGGGTGTGCACCCAGCACCGGTTCCAGCTCCTGCGCCCGCTCGTCTGGCTGCTTTTCCTCCATCCGCTCGCGTACGAAGTCGCCACGCCAGGCAATCTGGCCGTGGATTCGATGCATCTGGTTCTGGTGCGGCCGTACTATTTCATGCTGTGCGGGGTCGGCATGGCGCGGGCGTGGGAGGTCGGCAAGCGGTACGCCTCGTGGGGGCGGGGGGCGTATGAAACCGCTGGCGTCATGGCGTTGGTCATCCTGGCCATCGTGCGACTGGCTCTCGTCGCCGACTACGTGCAGATGCGCCAGCCGGGATCCCGCGAAGCCGTCGTCGCCCAGCGCTCCGCAGGTGAGTGGCTGGCCCGGCACGCAGCAGCCGGCGCCACGGTGGCGGCTGATTCGCTCGGCATCATCAGCTTCTATGCCCAGCGTCCCTTCATGGACGTCGCCGAGGGCTACGTCGCCGGCGAGGTGCTCGCGGCCATGAGGGATCTCCGCGCACAGCTCAGCCGGGTGCAGGTGATGGACCGTTTGCGCCCGGCCTATTATGTCGTCGCTCTGAAGTACGGACCTCTCTTGCCCGAGGAACTGCATCGCTACGTCGAGGCGACGCGGTTCGGCGGATACGTCGTTCTCCGGCGTCGGGGGCCCTCGTGAGCCGCAGGTGGTGGTGGCTGATCGGCCTCGCCCTGCTCCCGCTGGGATGGTCGTTGGGACGGCTGGGGTTGTGGCAGGATGAGGTCTTCATGGTCAGCAACGCCGCATCGCTGGCCAACTGTTTTGAGGTGTGGCAGCAGCCGCCGCTGTACCTGGTGTTGCTGCACGGCTGGCTGCGGTTGGGTCACACCGAGACCTGGCTCCGCAGTTTGAGCTTGGGGCTGGGGCTGCTTGGGGCCGTGCTCGTCTACCGGCAGGCGGTGCGGATCGTTGACCGGCGGACGGCCCGGCTGGGCCTGGTGCTCCTGGTGTGGTCGCCGCTGTTTCTCTTCAGCACCCGGCAGGTGCGGGATGTCGTCTGCCTGTTCGCTGCGGAGTGGTGGGCGATCGGCTGTTTCTTGCGCGCGCTGGAGCGCGGACGCTGGCGTGATTGGTGGGGATACGCGCTGGCCGCGCTCATCGGGTTTGGCATCAACTACAATGCTGTGCTGGGCTGGGGCGCGCGCGCCGGTTATCTGGTATGGCTCCGACGACGGGAGCCATCCGCCCTGCGGCCCTGGCTGGTCACCCAGACCGCGGTGCTCACTCCCTGGCTTTGGTTGGCAAAAATCCGCGAGGATCTCTGGGCGTCATGGGACCTAGCCACGGGCACGGAATACCTCCCCGTCTCCTGGTTCGGCAAGGCAGGTTATTTGGGATTCACCCTGGGGCTGGGGGAGACGGTGTTTCCCTGGACGTGGCTGGTGGTGATCCCTGCGGCCGTCGCCTTCGTCCTGTTAGGGTCGCAGGGTCTGACAGGATTGTGGCAGCGGCCCGCTGGCCGGCCCCTCGTGTGGACCCTGCTCACCGTCTGGCTCGTGATCGCCAGCTCCAGGCATGGCGGCTCCAAATACCTCTATCCCTGGCTGCCCATTGTGTCCTTGCTCCTGGCTGAAGGGTTTTGGCGGTGGCGGGCGCGGCGGGCGGCTATGGTCGCGCTGGCCATCGTGATCGCCGCCTTTGGCTACAGCAATCTGAACTATTTCCGGCAACGCGAATACCACACCCTCGTGTATCTGGAGCCCTGGCGTAACGTGGCGGCCTGGATGCGGCCGGAGCTGCAGGCCGGTGACCTCATCCTGCAAACCACCAAGGATGACGCCCTGCTCTATTATCTCGAGGAGTCTTCGGCTCGCCGCAGAGGGCTCTTGAGCTTTGTGGAAGATGCCACGGTGCAGGAGGGTTCGCTCGAGCGACCGTCCGAGGCCTTGGCCAGACTCACGCGCCAGCCGAACGCCCTGCTGGCACAGCTGCGCCGAGCCGGGTACCGTCGGGTCTGGCTCGTCGAGATGTCGCCGGGCCAAGTAGCGGAGGCTGCCGAGCTTGCTGCGCTGACGAAGCTATGCGAAGCGCAGTTGGCAGCACAGGCCGCCGTGGTGGACCAGCGCCGCTTCCTGCATGACCCAGACGCTGCGGTCAAACGCCGATGGATCGCGGACCACATCATGGACGACCGGATCACCATCACTTTATTTGACTTGGGAGCCAGGCCTCTTCACCCATGAGCCAAACGGCCGTGCGGCTACCGGCTTCGCAGCCCGCCCGCCTCTGGCCGATGTGCGCCGTCACCCTCGCCATCGCTTGCACGCCTGAAGTCGTGGTGGGCGGCTTGCCGCTACGGGTCGAGGATCTGCTGCTGCCGGTCTGGTTGGCCGCGACGTTCCTGCGCGGCGAGCTGCGAGGGTTCTGGGGTCCGCGGCTGACACCCGTCGTTGCCGCGTGGGCTGCGGCCATGGGATTTTCCACGTGGCGCGGTGTGATGATCGGTACCGTCGAACCCTGGCTGGCGTTCTGCCACGCGGGGAAGACCGCCGAATACCTGCTCCTGGGATGGCTGGTGGCTTGCGCGTTGCGCTCCTCGCGCGACGTACGCCTGGCGGTCTGGGCCGGCATCGGGTCGGCGGTGCTCGCCGGCACCCTGTTCGGCGTGATCGCCGACGCGGTCGTGCCGGATACCGATGGCCGCCACGTCATCGAGGCCTTCGTGCCCGGCGAGGGCTCCAATATTCTGGGCGGATATTTCATGTTTCAGTTGCTCCTTCTCGCAGGGTTGTCACGACACGACGCGAAGGAGCGCCGCGGTCGCCTGCTGCTCGTCGCCATGGCCATTCCCATGGGGTATGCGCTGGTCTCGACGGCCTCGCGCAGCGCCGTGAGCGGCCTGCTCGTCGGCTTGTTGGTGTTAGGGGCGTGGACCACACGATGGTGGTGGGTAGCCGTCGCCGGTCTCGTGCTCGCCGCGCCCTGGTACCTGCCGCCCGACACGCGGCATCTGCTGCAGGTCGGGGTGGGAGAGATGCTCGGCCGCACGCAGGGGACGCTGGCCATGCGCTGGCAGGAATGGCAGGTGGATTGGCAGTACATCCTCCAGCGTCCGTGGTTCGGCTACGGGCTGTCGATGCGGCCGCCCTCCCAGCTCACCGGGCAGCCGGGCGCGGTGGACAACGAGTACGTGAAACTCTGGCTCGAAGGCGGGCTGGTGGGACTGGGGCTGTTTGTCTGGTTCCTCGCGGCGGTCGGCCGGCTGATGCTTCGCGTGTATCACCACGGCCGCGACCCATGGCTGCGCGCGCTGGCGGCCGGCTGCGGTGCGGCCTTCGCGGGTATGCTCCTGCAGGGATTGACCGCCACGAACTTCACGGCGGTCCGCACCGCCGAATCCTTTTGGCTGATGGCCGGCCTGCTCGTGGCCGCCGAGCGGCAAGGTCCATGAGCCGCCCTTGGCTGCGGCATGGCACGGCGCTATTGGGCGCCGAGACGGCGATTCTCCTGCTGCGCCTGGGGCTGGCGGTCGTCGTCATGCGCTGCCTCGATGCGGAGGCCTTCGGCCAGTTCACCTACGTCCGCGCCATCGTGGCCGTGGCCGCGTTGACGGCCTTGCCTGGGATGCTGCCCGCGGTCACGCGGGCCGTCGCTCGCGGAGATGAGGGCACGCTGCGCACCGGCTGGCTTGCCATGGTGCGCAGCGCGGTCTGGGGCGCTGCGGTGCTGGCGCTGATGGCCGGATGGTACGCCTTCGTCCGGCCCCTGCCGGTCATGGCCCTCTGCTTTGGCGTGGCGGCGGCTGGTTTTATCATCACCTCCACGACGGAGCTCTTTCGCGCTTTCTGGGAAGGCCGCGGTTGGTTCGGCTCCGCCGCCTGGCGCGTCGCCCTGCAGCACCTGGGCATTATGGGAGCCACGGCGCTCGCGGCCTGGCTCAGCCGCTCGCTCGTGTGGACCCTGGCGGCGTCCGTGATCGCGACCATCGTGATTCAGAGCTGGTTGCAGCAGGAGGCGTTTCGGCGCAGCCGGCCCACGCCGGCCGAGCCCGAAGCGGTGGCATATGGCCGACAACTTACCCGGGTCTCCTGGCTGTCGCTGGCGGCGGCCCATGTGGACAAGCTCCTCATCGCCCACCTGCTGGGCTTTCCGTCGCTCGCCGTGTACGCCTTGGCTGCGCTGGTGGCCGACCAAGCCCGCCGCTTCGGCAACATCACGGTCACGCTGCTCTTTCCGACCTTTGCCCGGCTGGAGGGCCCGGCCGCCTCTCAATGGCTCAATGTCCATGGCGGCCGACTGGCCCTGGGCTACGGCGCGTTTGTGACCGCCGGTATCGTCGCGGCCCCCTGGGTGGTGCCACGATGCTTTGGACCGACCTACCAGTCGGCCGTTGTGTACGTCCAATGGATGTTAGCGGTCACGTGGTGCGAGTTGTCGAGCGGCTTCATCAGCAAAGTGCTGCTCACCACGCAGGAGCGGCCGCGCGAACTCACCCGCCTGGCTGGCGTGGGTCTCGTGAGCCAGGCGGGCTGGTTTCTGTGGCTCATCCCTCGCTGGGGCATGTGGGGTGCGATGTGGGGCAACGCCCTGGCTGCGCTGAGTGTCTTGGCGTACGCCGGCTGGCTGGCGCACGGGCTGTCTCGGGCGCCGCGCGTTTCAGCGACAGACCGTCCTGTCCGACTGCTCCATCTGATCGTGCGGCTGGGCATCGGCGGAGCGGAGCGGCAACTCTTGACGTGGCTGGCGCATCGCGACCGCCGACGGTACGACGTGACCATCGGCTATCTGGACGGGGAAGCGCCGCTGCGCAGCGCCTTTGAGCGGGCCGGTGCGCGCGTGATCGGCTTCGGGATGCGCGGACCGTGGGACGCATCGGTGGCGTGGCGCTTGTGGCGCCACTTCCGGCATCACCGGTATGATATCGTTCATACTCACGGCTTTCGGGCCGATGTCTGGGGCGGATGGATGGCGTATGCGGCTGGCGTCCGCGCCGTCTTGTCCACCAAACATAATGAGGACCAGTATCTCCGCCGGCCGTGGTGGGCGGCTCTGGCGCGCCGGACGGCGGCGATGAACACACGAGTGGTAGCCATCTCCGCCGCCGTGGAACGGTTTCTCATCGAGGTCGCACGGCTTAACCCGGCCAAGCTCGTTCGCATTCCTTACGGCCTGACGACTAACGGCGTGGCGCCCAACGACATGACGATGCTGGCACGGCCGACGATCGGCGCGATCGGCCGGCTGGTGCCGCAGAAAGGCTTCGGCGATCTGCTGGAGGCGCTGCCATCGCTGCGCGCGGAATTCCCGTCGTTGCGGACCCTCATCGTCGGCGATGGGCCGTTACGGCAACGGCTGGAATCGCAGGCGGCACGGTTGGGATTGACGGATTGCGTCGAGTTGACCGGGTGGCAGGAGCCCATCGAACCGGTGCTGGCCCAGACCGACGTCGTAGTGCTGCCCTCCTTGTGGGAGGGGTTTGGGCTCGTCTTGGCGGAAGCGATGCAGTGCGGCAAGCCGGTCGTGGCGAGCCGTGTCGGAGGCATCCCGGAGCTCGTCATCGATGGTGAAACAGGGCTGCTCGTGCCGTCCGCTGATGCCGCCGCCCTGGCGCACGCCTTGCGGCGGATCCTGCGCGACCGGGCGTGGGCCGAGCAGTTGGGGCGGGCGGGCCGGCACCGGGTCGCCGAGCAGTTCCCGGTGGGACGGATGGTGGAGCAGTTGGACACGTTATATATGGAAGCGCTGAACCGTCCATGAGCCGCCGATTGCGCGTCCTGTTGGTGAGCGAGGCCACCCGCAGCGGTGCGGGCCGCAGTCTGTGGCTGTTGGCGAAAGGGTTGCGGCAGGCCGGCTGTGAGGTGGAACTCGCATGCTCGCTCCTGCGCGATGGGCACAGCGTGCGGTTGTTCCGCCAACTGGAGGACGACGGTATTCGCGTGCATCATGTGCCGATGGCGCGGCGTGTGCACCCGTGGCGCGACCTGAGGGCCGTCTGGCAGTTATGGCGGCTGCTGCGGCGCGGTCGGTATCAGATTGTGCACACCCATGCCGCCAAGGGGGGGTGGCTGGGACGGCTCGCCGCGCGCCTCGCCGGCGTCGGCGTCGTCTGCCACACGCCGCACCGATACGTATGGTTAAACGAAACCCACCCGCGGTGGCTTCGCTGGAGTTCGCAACGGCTCGAACGGTGGTTGGCGGCATTGACCGATGCGACGATTCATGTTTCGCCGGCGCAGGCCGCGGAGGCGACCCGCCGGCGCATTCTCAGGAAGCAGCGGTCGGTCGTCATACCGAACGCCATTGACATCGCGCACTTCCGCGCCAACCCGTCATCGCGCGCCGAACGCCGGCTGGCCTTGGGGCTCGCGCAGGAGACCGTTCTGATTGGCACCGTCGGCACGCTGGAACCGGGGAAGGGATACGCCGACCTGTTCCGCGCGTTTGCCTCGTTGCGTCACGACGGCTTGCCGGTTAAGCTCCTCATGGTCGGTGACGGCCCACTGCGGTGTCCCTTGGAGCGGCTGGCGCGTCAGTTGGGCATTCAAGGCGACGTCTGGTGGACCGGCTATCAGGAGGATGTGGCGCCCTGGTTGTCGGCGATGGATCTCTTTGTGCTCTCGTCGCTGTGGGAGGGCATGCCGTTGGCGCTGTTAGAGGCGATGGCTACAGGGATTCCTGTCGTGGCCACGCGGGTGCACGGCGCCGTGGATCTCATCCGTCCCCACCGCACGGGGCTCCTCGTCGAGCGCCGGTCGCCGGAGCATTTGGCCCTGGCCATGCGATATCTGATCGAGCGTCCGGCGGAGGCCGCGCTCATGGCCAGCCAGGCGCAGCAGGAGGTCAGTGACAGGCATCGGCTCGAAGACCAGGCCCGCGCGACCCTGCGGCTCTATCGATGGTGTCGTCACCGGTGGACGATGCTCCGGGCTCGACGGTATCAACGGTTCAAACGAGCGATGGATCTCGTCGGCGCTCTGCTGATCGGCGTGGCGGGTCTGCCGGTGATGTTCCTGCTGACAGGACTCATCCGCGCAACGTCCCCGGGACCGACCGTGATTCGGCAACGCCGCGTGGGTCGGCGGCACCGGCCGTTTCTGATGTACAAATTCCGGACGATGACCGATGACCCATCGCCCCGCGTGACGCGGCTCGGCGCGTGGTTGCGCCGCTCGGGTTTGGATGAATTGCCCCAACTCCTCAACGTGCTGCGAGGGGAGATGAGTCTCGTCGGACCACGGCCGCACTTGCCTGAGGTGGTCGCCTCGTACGCGCGGCATCCATCGGCCCGCCGGCGGTTGACCGTCCCCGGGGGCATCACCGGCTGGGCGCAAGTGTGCGGCCGCGATTGGAGCGACGGGGACCGCCTGACGTTGGATGCCGAATATCTGCAACGCCGCTCGCTCCGGCTCGACGCCTGCCTGCTGCTCATCACCGTGCCGACGCTGTTGGGCTGGCGGCCGGGCCGTCCGCGGCAGACAAGACCGTTGCCTTTGCCCACCGTGCCTGCTACACTACATCACATGACGCCGCCACTTACGGAGCGCCAGCGACGTAAGTGGCTGGCGGAATGTGACCCCGCCCTTTTGGATGAGGGCGGAGAGAGTGACGTCCAAAAGGGCGGGGTTTAATTCGGCCAGATCGGTTACGTCGACCCGAAGGTCTCCGTAACCGATGGCCTCATTAAAGGAAACGCGCGATGCCCCAGCAACGCATCACCGATGAGTGGCTGCGCAAACAGCGCCTGCTCGTCGTCTCGCCCCACGCGGATGACGAGGCCTTCGGCTGCGCCGGCACCATCGCCAAAGTCAAGGCGCTCGGCGGGCAGGTCTTCGTCATGTGCCTCTCCGTAGGCGATCTGCACCACTATGACAAACGCCACGCCTTCGTGACCGGCTCGACCCGCCGTCGGGAATTCACCAACACGATGAAGCTCCTCAAGGTGGACCGCTATGATGTCGTCTTCGATGACCCTGGGCGCCACCTGCGCCTCGACGCCATGCCCAGGCGCGACCTCATCGCCGCCATCGAACGGGAGAGCCGCGTGGCCATCGACCGGGTCAAGCCCACCATCATCGCGCTGCCGGCCCGCTCGTACAACCAAGACCACTGCGCGGTCTTCGAGGCGGGCTTCACCGCCTGCCGGCCGCACCTGTCCACCGTGAAACCATTTCAGGCGGTCGTCCTGGCCTACGATTCACCGACGCTGTCCTGGAACACCGAATGGTTTCATCCGAACTTTTACGTCGACATCACCAAATATCTGCCGCTCAAGCTCAAGGCCATCCGCATGCACGCCTCCCAGCAGAAGGACCCGCTCCACCACTGCAGCTTTGAAAATTTGGCCCACCTGGCCCATCTGCGGGGCAGGGAAATCTCCGTCGAGGCCGCCGAGGCCTTCATGTGCTACCGCTTCGTCATCTAAGGATGCGCCTCGACCACTCCAAACCGACGATTGAGGCCGATGACATCCGGGCGGTGACCGCGGTGCTGCGCTCCCGCCGTTTAGTCGGTGGAGCGTTGGTGCCGCAGTTTGAACGGGCGGCGGCGCGCGCGCTGGGCCTGCGGGACGCGCTGGCCGTGGATTCAGGCACTGCGGCGCTGCACCTGGCCCTCGTCGGGCTCAAGGTCGGACGGGGCGACGAGGTCATCCTGCCCAGTTACGTGCACGCCTCGCTCCTCGATGCGCTCTCGGTCGTGGGAGCTGCACCGGTGCTGGTGGACGTCGAACCAGAGGGCTTCTCGCTCAGCCTGGCCCACGTCAAGCGCCGACTCACCCGACGGACGAAGCTCATCATCGCGGTCCACATGTTCGGCGAGGTCGTGGATCTCCGGCCGCTCGTCGCGCTGGGCGTTCCGGTGCTTGAGGACTGCTCGCACGCGCTCGGTGCCACCTACCGCGGGCGGCGCGTGGGCAGCTTCGGCCGGGCGGCCGCCGTCTCTCTCTTCGCGACGAAGCTCATCACGACCGGACACGGCGGCGTCTTGGCGTCCCCCGCGAGGGACGTGCTCGCACGGGCCCGCAGCATCCGCGACGCCGACGCCTACAAGGCCTACCAGCCGCACTTCAACTATCAGATGAGCAACCTCGAGGGGGCGTTGGGGCTGACCCAGCTGCGCAAGCTACCGCGCTTTCTGGCGCGCCGACGGGCGGTCGCGGCCGTCTACCACCGGGCGCTCGGCCGTCACAGCTTCAACCTGCCGGCCAGCCGCGTCCGGCGCCACGCCTATTATCGGTTTCTGGTGCGCGTGCCGGCGACACGGTTCGCGCGCATCCAAGCGGAGCTCGCCCGGCAGGGGATCGAGGCAAAGCGCGCCGTTTTCAGGCCGATCCACCAATACCTGCGGCTGCCGGACTACCGCTTCCCGCACACCATGCGCTTGTGCCGTGAAGGATTGTCCCTGCCGATTTACCCCACGCTGCAGGCGGCTCAGGCGCGCCGCATCGCCGCGGCGGTTTCGTCGCTGCTGTAGGCATGGTCCTCGCCGGCCATCAGCCCAACTACCTGCCGTGGCTGGGATTTTTCGACAAGGCCGCCCAGGCCGACCATTTCGTCCTCGTCGACACGGTCCAGTTCGTCAAGCGCGGCCCGTTCGGTTTTCAGCACCGCGCCAAAATCAAGACCGCATCAGGGGCCGTGTGGCTCACCGTCCCAGTGCTGACCAAGGGCAAATTTGACCAGACGATTCAGGAGACCAGGATCAACAACGCGGCTCCCTGGCGCCGGAAGCATTGGCGGGCGATCGAGCTCAACTATCACCAAGCGCCGTTCTTCGCTCGCTATGCGGGAGCGCTGGAAGCGTTCTATGCCTGCGAGTGGGACCGGCTGGCCTTGCTCAACGAGGCGCTCATTCGCTGGCTGTTCGACGTCCTGGGCCTCCACCTTCCGGTGACCACGGCTTCAGGGATGGGGATCACCGGTGTCAAGACCGAATTAATTCTCAAACTCTGCCAGGCGGTCGGCGCGGATACCTATCTGCACGGCAAACACGGGCGCGAGTACGCCGACATAGCCCAGATGGAACGCGCCGGCGTGCGCAGTCTGTTTCAGGATTACCAGCACCCCGCCTATCCGCAGCAGTTCGGCGCGTTCACTCCGCAATTGTCGGTGATCGACCTGTTGTTTAATCACGGACCGGAGAGCCTGGCGATGCTGCGGGGGAACCGCCGGGCGGAGCCGTCTTCCTGATGACGATGCCGATGGAGTTGCTGACCGGTCTGGCCCTGGCCACCGCCGCGGTGGCCGGCAGCGTGCTGACCATCATCGCCCGCGCCCTGGCCGTCCGATGGGCCCTGCTCGACGAACCGGTCAAGGGCAAGCTCCATCGCGTGGCGACACCGCGGCTCGGCGGCGTGGCGATTTTTCTCGCCTATCTCGCGGGTGTGCTGTGGAGTTGGCCGTGGAGCCGCGGGGAGCAGGTGATTCTGCTCGGCGGTCTCGTCACCTTTCTGATCGGATTGATGGATGACCTGGTGCGCCTCCCGGCCTTCATCAAACTGGCCGCCCTGGCCCTGGTGACGCTGGCGCTCGCGCACACCGGGGTGGTCATTCACGTGGTGCCGCACTGGGAACTGCTCAACACGGTCATCACCCTGCTGTGGATCGTCGGCGTGGCCAGCGCCTACAATGCGATGGACAACATGAATGGGCTGGCCGCCGGCATCGCGGTGATTGCCTCCGGCATCTACGTCGCGGTGGCGCTCCAAACCTATCAGACGCAGTGGGCGATTTTCGCTGCGGCCCTCGCCGGCGCATCGCTCGGCTTCTGGTACCACAACTTTCGGACCGGCTCCATCTTCATGGGAGATTCCGGCAGTTTCTTCCTGGGTTTCAGTCTCGCGGTGCTCGGCGTGATGGGCGGCTGGTCGGCCAATCCGGTGAAGGCGTGGCTGGTGCCCATCCTCGTGTTAGGGGTACCCCTCGCCGATCTCGTCTATACGGTCTTCCTGCTCAAACGCAGCGGCACCGTCCGCAGCTGGCGCGGGGCCATCGCCTACAGCGGCCAGGTCCACCTCTCGCACCGGCTCGTCAGGCTCGGCTTCTCCCAGGCGGGCGCGGTGCTCTTCATCTATCTCATCTGTCTCACCGTCTCCCTGGGCGCGCTCGTGCTGCGCGGCACGACGACCATGCAAACCCTGCTGTTGCTCCTGCAATTCTGTCTCATCCTGCTGCTCATCGGCGTGTTGATGCAGATGACCAAGCGCGCTGCCCGTTCCCGGCCGCCGGTGTGAGCAATGCGCTGGCGTTGGCGGCAGGGTCGTGGTAGGATGGGGTGACGATGTATCTGACCTACTGGAAGCTGCAGGAAAAGCCGTTCGAGAACACGCCCGATCCCCGCTTCCTGTTCCATTCGGCGCAGCATGAGGAAGCCCTGATGCGGATGCTCTACGCGGTCCGCGAGCGCAAGGGGGCGGGCCTGCTCACCGGGGAGTACGGCTGCGGCAAGACGCTGCTCAGCCGCGTGCTCGTCAAAGAGGTCATGGCCGATCCCGCCTTTGCGTTGGCCCTCATCACCAACCCCCGAATGACCGCACTCGACTTGCTCAAGGAGATTGTCTACCAGCTCGGCATCGACCAGCCGCCGGTCGACAAACCGGCGCTGCTGCGCGCCTTGAATGAGCAGCTCTTCGCCAATTTCCAGGCCAACAAGCATTCGGTCATCATCATCGACGAGGCGCAGACGATCACCGATCCCGTCGTCCTGGATGAGGTGCGGCTCCTGCTCAATTTTCAGACGAATGACCGGTTCCTCCTGACACTGGTATTTCTGGGCCAGCCGGAGCTGCGCGAGACCCTGGAGCAGCTGCCGCAACTGCGCCAGCGCTTCGGCATCCGCTACCATCTGAAGGGGCTCACCGAAGAAGAGACGGTCGCCTATGTGCGCCACCGCCTCCGAGTCGCTGGGGGTGTTGAGACCGTGTTTGACGAGGGCGCCTTTCCCGTCATCTACCGGTTCTCCCAGGGTAGCCCGCGCCGGATCAACAACATCTGCGACTTGGCGCTGTTGTTCGGATTCGGGCAGAAGGTCAGTGCCATCGATGGCGCGCTCATGGAACAGATCGTCCTCGACTTTGAAGGAGCCAACCAGCATGGCGCGGCTCGCTGACGTCATCCGGCAGGTCTTGAAACTGCCCGACCCGTCGCCGGCAGAGCCGGCGCTCCAGATGCCCGGACGGTCCACGACGCCCGCCGTGGCCGTGTCCGCGGAGCCGCTGCGGGTGCCACGGCAGGCCGTGCACGTGGCGTGGAATGATGTCTTTGATCAAGCGGTGAGCGAAGAGCTCTACGCGCGCGGCTGCGGACTGATGACCGAGACGGCGGCACATCTGGCGCAGCGCGCGCCCGTCGATGGGGACGAACTGGCCCGGTATGCCCAGAGCGTGCTCACGCGGCTGCGCGCCCGGGATCCGGCGCTCTTGCGACTCTGCACCGCCGAGGCCACGGCGAACAGTCTGCCGGCCCAGCTCGTGCACGTGGGCGTGCTGTCGATAGAGGTGGGACGGTATCTCGGCTTCGACGAGGCCTCGCTCATCGCCTTGGGTGTGGGCGCGTTGCTGCACGATCTCGGCATGGTGCAGGTCGAGCACTTGGCACGGCGCGCTGGTCCGCTCTCATCGGCGGAGCGCCTTCACCTGCAGAGCCATCCCGTGTGGGGGGCCGAGCTGGCCCGCCAGATCCGGAATGTGTCCGAGACCTCACGACTGATCATTGCCCAGGAGCACGAACGGTTCGACGGCGGCGGGTACCCACGGCGGTTGCGCGGAAGCGCCATCCATCCCTGCGCCGAGTTGGTCGGTCTCATCGACCACTATGAAGCGCTCACGCATGACCGTCCCCATCGCCCGCATGTGTCGGCCCCTGAGGCGTTTCAGCAGATGCTGGCCATGGCCCATGCAGGATTTCGCCGGGAATTGTTAGGACAGGCGATGCGCTGCCTCACCCTCTTTCCGGTGGGCACGCTCGTGGAGCTGTCGAACGGGACGATCGCCCGCGTCATCGCCACGCATCCGGATGAGCCCTTTCGGCCGACGGTCGCCGCGCTCTATGACCCCCAGGAGGGCCGCACACTCGCCTGGCACCCGATGGATTTGAGCGCGGAGCGGTCGGTGGCCATCACCCGCGTCGTCGAAGAACGCGAGTTAGTCGCGTAAAGGATCGACCCATGGTGCGCATGTCTGATCTGTTTGGTCCGCACAAACCCCAGGAGGCTTCGATGGCAGCTCCGGTGCCTGCGCCGGAGCCGGTCCCTGGTCCCAGCATCGCGCCGGACACGACGGCGCTGGATCGCGAAGCCGCACGGCTCTATGACCGCGGCCTGGAGATCAGCGCGAGCCTGTTTGACCAAGCGCGGCGCGGCCAGATCACGCAAATCGACGAAGCGCGGCGCTGGGTCGAGCAATTCCTGACTCAACTGCCCCGGCTGCGGGATGCGACGATGCGCCAGTTCTGGAGGGAGAGTCCGGGCAACTACCTGTACGCCCACTCCGTCAATGTCACGATCCTCCTGCTCATCGTCGCCCAGGGCACGAACCTGCCCTGGCGACTGGACGAGATCGGACTCCTGGGCCTGCTGCATGACGTGGGCATGGCCGGCGCAGCCGAATCACTCGCCCAGCAGGCGCGGGCGCTGACGAAGGAGGAGTGGGAGACGATCCGCCAGCATCCCAAGCGCAATGAGCATCTGGTCCAGTCGCTCTCACTCTCGCCCGAGGTCAAAGAGGCCCTCGGCCAATACCATGAGCGCGCCGAGCGGCAAGGTTACCCTGAGCACAAAGACGTGGCAGAGATCAATGAGCCGGCGAGGCTGCTGGCCTGTTGCGACGCCTACGAATCCATGACGCATGCCCGGCCGTTTAGGCCCGCGATGGCGCCGGCGGAGGCGGTCCGCCATCTGCTGACGCAAGGCGCCGGCCTCTTCGATGCGCAGTTCCTGAAAACGCTGGTCAAGGAATTGTCGCTGTATCCCATCGGCAGCCGCGTCCGGCTGAATACCGGTGATGCCGGCGAGGTCTGCGCGGTCAATCGGGAGTATCCGCTGCGTCCGGTCATCTTCCTCACCGAGGACGCGACAGGTACTGCCATGACGGAACGTCATACCCTCAATCTGCTCGAACATCCCACCCTCTTCATTCGCGAATCTCCTGGCCCACGGTCGCCGGCCTCCAGTTAAAGCCCGGTTGGCCGGCTTGACCCTCACCCGCCTGTGTGGTAAAGTATCCACTTCCAACGATGACACGCGGTAACCGCCAGTCCGTCACGGTGTTAGGAGATGGTGGGTGGGGCACCACTCTGGCCATCCACTTGGTTCGGCACGGGCATGCCGTGCGCGTGTGGGGCGCCTTTCCCTCGTACGTGCGTGAACTGGCGCGCCGGCGCGTCAATCCCAAGTTTCTGCCCGGTGTGGCCATCCCTTCGGCGGTGCGCTTCTGCGCCCAGCTCGAGGAGGCGGTCACCGGCGCCGACACGCTGGTGGTGGCGGTGCCGAGCCAGTACGTGCGCAGCGTGGTGCGCGGGATTGCGCCGGCCACCGTGCGGCAGGCCACCGTCGTGAGCGTGGTCAAGGGGTTGGAGCGCCACACCACCCTGCGGATGTCACAGGTGCTGGAGCGGACGCTGCACCCGCGCCGGCTGGTGGTCTTGTCCGGACCCAGCATCGCGTCGGAGGTGGCTTCCGGTCGGCCGTGCAGTTTGGTCGCGGCGTCGCGCCATGCGCAGGCCGCGCGGCAGGTGCAGCGGCTCTTCGCCGGTCCTGCGATGCGCCTCTATACCTCAAGCGATGTCGCCGGGGTGGAGTTGGGCGGCGCGCTCAAGAATCCCATCGCCATCGCGGCCGGGATCGCCGACGGCTTGGCGCTCGGCACCAATGCGAAGGCGGCGCTGATGACGCGGGGCCTCGTCGAGTTGACGCGGCTGGGTGTCGCGATGGGCGGCCGGCCTCAGACCTTTTGGGGGTTGAGCGGGTTGGGGGACCTGCTCACCACCTGCATGAGCCCGCTGAGCCGCAACCGCTCGTTGGGCGAGCAACTGGGCCGCGGCCGGCGGCTCCGTCAGATTCTCGGCTCAACGGAAATGGTGGTCGAGGGTGTCGAGACCGTCCGCGTGGCGCTGGAACTGGGCCGTCAACACCGCGTCGAGCTGCCCATCATGCGCGAGGTCGAGCGCGTCCTCTTCCACGCCAAATCCCCTCGGCAGGCCGTGCAGGACTTGATGACGCGGGCGTTCAAGGCGGAGTAAAAATGGTAGAGTCCACGGTCAGGAAAAAACTCGAGGAAATGGTCCGACGGATCGTCGAGCGTTTTCATCCGGACCAGGTGATCCTCTTTGGATCTCATGCCCGTGGGAAGGCTGGCCCAGACAGCGACGTGGATCTCTTGGTGGTCATGCCGGTACGAGGATCCAAACGAGCTGCGCAACTTCAAGTGCGGCTGGCCCTGCACGACATCCGCGTGCCGAAAGACGTCGTTGTAGTGACCCCAGACCAGTTTGAGCGACAACGGGATATTGCAGGTACGATCGTCCGTCCAGCGTATTTGGAAGGTAAGGTTCTGTATGCCAAGGCCGGATGAAGTCTTGAAGGTTGTTCGCCAGTGGGTCGAGGAGTACGCCAGCCAAGTCAATTTTTGCCCGTATTGCGCCGCACCGGCAAAGGCAAAAGTGTTATGAGTAACCCGTCCTCTCGGTACCCGGTACCGATTGCATGGTACCGATTTCAGACGGGTCGCGTGCGATAGAGAGGAGTTGCCATGAAAAAGAGGTTTGGTTGTGCTGCCGTGGTAGCTATGGTTTTGTGGTGGGGTACCTCCGATGCCGTTACTTTCGCCGAAGACATCTTTACATTGTATGAACCTGGCCACACCCAAACACGGATTGCCCAGAACGTGGGGAACCCGCTCGGTGCTGATGGGTTCGCGGTGGACTATGGGGGTAATATGTATACCTGGGGTCTGGAACGTGGCCTTCCGGTCATCCGACGCATCGCGGCCAGCGACGGGTTCGTGAGCGTATTGGCAGATGCAGTTTTTCCGATTGAAATTCGAGGACTGGCATTTGACAAAGACGGCAACCTGCTGGTGAATATCAGCGTTTCTACCGAAGACATTCCCTTTCTGGTGGCGGGGGCTTATATCATCCGGATTGACGGATTCACGCACCTTCCCCCGGGTCCTCCAGGTCCGCCTGGAGAACCGGGAGCACAAGGTCCTCCAGGACCCGCAGGACCAACGGGGCCTCCGGGACCACAAGGGCCACCGGGCATCACTCCGGAAGAAATCGGCGTTTTGCAAAGTCAACTGGATGTCTTACGGCGCTTGGAGGAAGAAAACCGATTTCTGCTGGAGCAGTTGCCTCAGCTTCAAAGAAAAATTGATGAATTAGAATCCCAGGTTCAGTAAACGACGTCAGTACGCCATATCCGCCAATCGGTGGGGGGCGGTATAGGGGAGACCAGGCCTGCGCCGCAGCAACCGTGAGGTTCGAGCCCGTAGGGCGAGAACCAAAGGGGGGCTGCTCCCGCCGTGAACTGTGCGGGGGGAAAGATTTTCCCCCCGCACACCCCTGAGGGAAAGGAGAACTGAGGAAAACCGTAGGTTTTCCTCAGAACGGATGCCGCAAGGGACGTCGAGTTCAGCGGCATCCGTTCGGGGCGTGGCTCAGCTTGGCAGAGCGCGTGCATGGGGTGCAAGAGGTCGCGAGTTCAAGTCTCGCCGCCCCGATTTTATCACGAAAACACAGAAGACTCGGAACGGCCTGAAAGCACGAAAACACGAAAACGGCTTTCGTGGTTTCGTGACCTTTCGTGCTTTCGTGGTGTGTTTGATGTGAAATTTCTGAGGTTGCTATGAAAACCATCAACGTCGGGGTCATTGGGTTTGGCACGGTCGGCACCGGAGTCGTGCGCACCCTGTTGGAGAAGCGGCACCTGCTCGAGCGCCGGGTGGGGACCTCGGTGCGTCTGAAGGCGGTCGCCGACAGGAATCTGCGCCGCTCGCGCGGGGTGCGCGTCGACCGGAAGCTGCTGCATCATGATGCCCAGGAGATTCTGCGCGATCCCTCCATCGATATCGTCGTCGAGCTGGTGGGCGGCATCCATCCGGCCAAGGAGTTCATCCTCGAGGCCTTCCGGCGCGGCAAGCACGTCGTCACCGCCAACAAGGCGCTGCTCGCGACCCACGGCAACGAGATTTTCGCCGCCGCGCGCAAGCAC
>JACQRC010000083.1 GCA_016206665.1 Candidatus Omnitrophota bacterium
GGCCGTCGCGAAGGAGTCCACCATCCCGGAGAGGGTCGAGCCCTCCTTCGACATCACGATGAAGACCTCGCCGAGAGAGCCGTCCTCGTACATGCCGGCGGTGAGGTAGCCCTCGTGGCCGGCGATGGAGAATTTGTGGGTGATCGACTTGCGCTCGGAGGGCAGCCGCTTGCGAATCAGCATCCCATCCTGCACGAGCGGGGCGCCCGGCACCGCGGCCTCTTTCTGTCCGGCTTTGTCGGCGGCCTTGCCGGTCGAGAGCGGCTGCACCCCCTTCGAGCCATCACGGTAGATCGCGATCGCCTTGATGCCCATCCGCCAGGCCTCGATGTAGGCCTGCATGATCTCCTCCACGGTCGCCTCCTGCGGCAGGTTGACCGTCTTGGAAATCGCCCCGCTGATGAACGGCTGGACCGCCGCCATCATCCGAATGTGGCCCAGGTAGTGGATCGAGCGTTTGCCGCTGAAGGGCCGGAAGGCGCAATCGAAGACCGCGAGATGCTCGGCCTTCAAGTGCGGAGCCCCCTCGATCGTCTCATGCTCGTTGAGATGGTCGAGGATTTCCTGAATCTGCTCGCCATCGTAGTCGAGCCGCTCGAGCGCTCCCGGCACGGTGTTGTTCACGATCTTGAGCAGCCCTCCACCCACGAGCTTCTTGTATTTGATGAGGGCGATGTCCGGCTCGACACCGGTGGTATCGCAATCCATCATAAATCCAATAGTACCCGTAGGTGCCAATACACTCATCTGCGAGTTGCGCACCCCGTGCTGCTCGGAGGTGCGCACCGCATCATCCCAGGCCGCGGCCGCTGCGTCATGCAGCTCCTTCGGCACCAGATGCGACGGGATCTTCGCCAGCCGGTCGCGGTGCTTGCGGATGATGGCTAACTGTGGCTCGCGGTTCTTCGCGAAGCCGCTGTACGGCACCAAAGCCTCGGCGACTTTCGCCGACTGGCCGTAGGCCTCGCCTTGCATCAGGGCGGTGATGGCGGCGGCATAGGCGCGGCCCTCCTCGGAATCGTACGGCAACCCGAGGGACATGAGCAGCGCCCCTAAGTTCGCGTAGCCCAAGCCCAACTCGCGGTAGGCCTTCGCGTTCTCGGTGATCCTCGCCGTCGGATACGACGAGTTGTCGACGACGATGTCCTGCGCGGTGATCATGATGTCGACGGCGTGCGCGAACTCCTTGACGAGGAACCGCCCTTCCTCATCGAGGAACTTCATGAGGTTGAGCGAGGCGAGGTTGCAGGCGGAGTCGTCTACATGCATGTACTCACTGCACGGGTTGCTCGCATTGATCCTGCCCGTGTTCGGGCAGGTGTGCCAGTCATTGACCGTCGTGTCGAACTGCATGCCGGGATCACCGCAGTGCCAGGTCGCCTCCGCGATCAGCCGCAGCAGCTCCTTCGCCTTGACCCGCTCCATCGGCTCGCCGGTCGTGACCGCCTTGAGCTCCCACGTCTCATCGTCGAGCGCTTTCTTCATGAACGCATCGGTGACGCGCACCGAGTTGTTCGCGTTCTGGAAGAAGACCGAGGAGTAGGCCTCCCCATCAATGGAGGAGTCGTAGCCCAGGCCCACGAGCTTGTGCGCTTTCTCCTCCTCCTTCCACTTGCAGAGGATGAACTTTTTGACGTCGGGATGGTCGGCGTTCATCACGACCATCTTGGCCGCCCGCCGGGTCTTGCCGCCCGATTTGATGACGCCCGCGGAGGCATCGGCCGCGCGCATGAAGGAGACGGGTCCCGACGCCGTTCCCCCACCCGCCAGATGCTCGCGCGAGGAGCGGATCGCCGAGACGTTGAGCCCCGCGCCCGAGCCGTATTTGAAGATCATCCCTTCATTACGGTACCACGCGAGGATCGAGTCCATCGTGTCCTGGACGGAGAGGATGAAACAGTTGTGGACCAGTACCGAGTTCGTCAAATAGGATCCACTCAATGTCTGGATATCATAGACCTCCATCTCACCCACCGGCTCAATCGAGACAATGGTGGAATATCTGACTTCAGGGCAGCACTTGCCGGTAACGCTCAACGATTCACGCAATTTGGCGTTCTTCCGCTCCGAGATAAAGCCGATCGAGCGCTGAAACGCTTCTCGCTCCGATCGAATCGAGATGTCCAGCTCCCACATATCGTAGCGATCTGGCCGCCGTTCTTTCTTTTGACGCAACCGGGCATAAATGCCAAACCGCGTCAGTAGACGTTGTAATTCCTCGGCCCAGGTCTTCGACGTGACGGCAAACGCCACATGGGCGCTCGGCACATGGACAGCGGCATAGCCATCCGATTGGAAGAGACTCTTGACATACGCCGCCACGGCGTCGTTCGGCGCCGTCCACATCGCCTGAGGCACGCGCAGGTCTTGCCCTCGCCGCAACAACCCATATCGCTCGACAAAGGGCCGGAGCGTCTCGCCGTACAATCGGATCCGTCGGCATCGAAGAGCGGTGTCCTCGGTTGCCACCTCGCTGACATGATAGTGGTGACCAGGAAACGCTTGCTCCATATGCCCCATCACCCAGGCATGCTCCTGGTCATCAACGGTCATGAACTCCATGGTTAAGGATTGGTTCGTCCCCTCATCGTACTGTCCAACGAAGCCGTCAGCCTGTAGCCAACCGGCCAATGCCGCTTCCGCCACGGCCGTGGCTGCTGCCGGTGCCGTCATCGTGCTGGCAGCGTGTGCATAGACTCGCATGACGAGGCCCGACCGCAGTTGATCGACCCGGCGCCATTCCACGTGCTGGGTACGACGCGCTTCATGCGCGCACACGAGATGATCCCCCGTGGCTTCGACGGTGAAACCGTCATTCAACCGAATGCGAAAGACTGGCTTGCGACCGTTCTGCTTGACCGCCACCACTTGGGTCAGGCCTTCACGATCGTACACAGGTAGTCCAATCAGGTTGCGCTCGACAATTTCCCCAATCGGCATGAGCCCATGGACCGTGTTAATCAAGGCGTGATAGGGTTGGCACGCCGAGCACTGCGGATGCGGCTCAATCCCAACATTGAACCAGACGGGCGAGTTGAAGGCGGCGTACTGGTTGACGAGCAGGTGGGTGAGCTCCGCGTGAAAGGCGGCGGCATCCTCTTCGGCGGCGAAGTAGCCGTCCTTGCGTCCCCAGTCGGCGATCGTGTCGGCCACCCGGCTGATGAGCTGCCTGACGCTGTGCTCACGGGCCGGGGTGCCGAGCAGGCCGCGGAAATATTTGGAGACGACGACGTTGGTCGCCATCTGCGTCCAGCCGGAGGGCGCCTCCACCTCCTTCTGCTCGAAGACCACCTCGCCCTTCTCATTGGCGATCGAGGCGGTGCGCAGCTCCCACTTGATTTGACTGAAGGGATGAATGCCGGGGGCGGTGAACAGTCGCCGCATCCGCAATCCACGAGGGGCGGTGGTTGGGGAGGCCTGGGTGGTGTCGGCGACGGAGGATGGATGATGCGGTGCAGCCATGCGCGGCTCCTTTACTTCTACCCCGCGCGAGGGCGGGGCGGTGAGTGTATGATGGCAAGACGTGCGAAACCCGGATGAGAGCCTACCACTACCCTTCGGGGTTGTCAAGTCCCAAAACTACTACCGCTTGTGGTTGGGGTTTACCGACGGTAAAACCAGCAATCAGCGACCAGCCATCAGCAATCAGCCGACGCTGGCTGCTGACTGCTGATTGCTGACTGCTTACAGCGTGATCCGTTTCGGCTGGCCTGACTTGAGCGGCGAGGGGGCGACTTCGCGGATGTCGAGTTAGAGCCGGATCTCCCGCAACCGGCGGATCCGTTCTTGAATCGGCGGGTGCGTTGAGAAGAGCCCGGCGATGGCGCCGGCGCTCAGCGGATTGACGATGAAGAGATGCGCGGTGGCCGGATTGGCGTCGAGCGGCAGCGCCTTCGCGGCCTGGTCCAGTTTCATCAGCGCATTGGCCAATCCGTGGGGATTGCCGGTCGTCCGCGCGCCCGTCTCATCCGCGCCGAACTCGCGGGAGCGGGAGATCGCTAATTGGATGAGCGCGGCCGCCAGGGGGGCCACGATGATCAGCGCCAACAGCGCAATCAAGTCCAGCATGCCGTTGCCCCGTCGCTCGCCACGGTTGCGGCCGCCCATCCACAGGCTCCACTGTGCCATCCGCGCGATCATCGCGATCGCTCCGGCGATGGCGGCTGCCACGCACATGATCAGCGTATCGCGGTTGCGGACGTGGCCTAACTCATGCGCGAGGACGCCCTTGAGCTCCTCTTCATCGAGGATGCGCAAAATGCCGGAGGTGACCGCCACCGCCGCATGCTTGGGGCTGCGGCCGGTCGCGAAGGCGTTGGGCGTTTCGGTCTGCACGACGTAGAGCTTGGGCAGCGGAATCTGGGCCCGGTGCGCGATCTCCCGAACGATGCGGTACAGGTTCGGCGCCTCGGCCTCGGTCACCGGCTTGGCCCGATACATGGCCAGCACGATCTTGTCCGAGAACCAGTAGGTCACCAAATTCATCACGAGCGCGAAGCCGAAAGCCACCATCGCCCCCTGCCGGCCGCCAAAGTACTGGCCGATGCCGATCAAGAGCAGCGTGAGCGCGGTGAGCAGGATGGCCGTCTTGAGGAAACTCTTCATGAGCAACTCCTTGGGTTCTCTGCACAGTGCCTATCATGATTATTGTAGCGCGACTGGCGGGAGCGTCAATCGAAACCGGACACCATCAATAGCAATCAGCCATCAGCAATCAGCAATCAGCCGCTGGTTGCTGACCCTTCGACTCGCTTCGCTCGCTCAGGGTCAGTGCTGAGCGAGAGTCGAAGCACTGACTGCTGGCTGCTGATGGCTGTCTTTGTTATCCTTCCCACCACCGGGACGTGAGCATCTGGCGCTGGTAGCGCTGGACGACCCCTGCGGGCCGGGTGCCTTTGACGAAGGAACGCTGTTAGCTGCAAGGATCAGGACAAACCATGGGTGAGAGGCTTAGGAGGACAACTACAGCAGATCGAGGAATTCTTCGCGATTTAACTTGATGTCGTGGAGAATACTGCGCAGGAGGCCCGGTGGCATGTCTTCACCCCGATGCATGGGTATCACCGTGGCGCGGCCATCGGGATGGCGCAGGTAGAGGTGGCTCCCTTTTTGCCGGAGGGGTTCAAAGCCGAGGCGTTGCAGAAGCCGCACGAGCTCGCGCGGCTTCAGGATGGGCAGCTTGCTCACACCGCGACGTTGACTTGCTGGACGCCGATGAACCGAAGGGGCCGGACGGACTTGCCTTCCACCTCAAGACAGAGCTCGATCGCTTCCCGAACGCGCTTGAGGAGCTCTGGAATGGACCTGGCATGCGTGTGACAGCCCCTGAGATCCGGAACCTTGGCAATGTAGGCTCCGGTTTCGTCTTGTTCAATGAGGACGGTGTACGTGACTTGGCGCATGTCAGTTCCTTCCCTTAGCAATCAAGAGTTCCTTGCCAGCCTGCCATCGAATGGCCAGTTGAGCATTGGGAAATCGTTGGGCGAGCATGTGGAGTATCCTCTGCGGCTGGTTGCCCCGCCAGCAGACGACATCTCCGACGAGGATTTCGTAGCGATTGGGGGCCTTGCGGTTGCTCTTCATGCTGTCCTCACTACGTTGCAGCATATCATTCCCTCGCCAGATTGTCAACCCTCCCACCACCGGGACGTGAGCATCTGACGCTGATACCGCTTGACGACGCGGGGCGGGATGCCGAGCCGTTCGAGGACACGACACTGGTAGGTCAGACATTTCTTCTCGCCCCGCTCCCCGGAGTAGACCTCGGGCGGTACCGGGGCGACGTAGCGGCGCCAGCCCCGATGATAGTCGAGGCGCAGCTTGCGATGATAAGCTTCGTGCGCAAGCGCCGCGGCCAAATAGCTGTGGGCCATCTCCTTGACAAAGGGCTGACCCACGAAGCACAGCCCCGCCAGCCGTCCCGGAAAGACCCAGGCGCCGCGGATGCGCCGGCGGGTCACCACAATAAAGGAGAGGTGCTGCTGGATCAGCTGCCAGGCCTCGGGGTCGTGCTGCCGCAGAAACTCCAGCGCGTGGGCGATCGTCTGGGTGGCGCGGCGCGGCCCATAGAGGCGGATCGCGTGGTAGGGACGCTCCGTCACGATCCAGTCGAGAAAGGTGCGCTGGGTCTGGTGGAGGCGTTGCCGCGACCGGCGGAGGCGGCGTGGGGCGAGCTCGTGCCAGCGGCCGGTCAGCAAGGCGCGGAGCCCCAGCCAGAGCACGAGGACGGCCGCGACGGTTTCGAAAAGGACGCGCCACCACGCGCGGCGGAGGCGACTCGTTCGCCGTTCCCTGCGCCTCATCGAATGATGAGCTGCACGACGCCCCACTATTATAGGGAAGGAACCGGGAGAGACGGCTGGTAATCCGCCGGGATGGCGTACCGGCGCCAGGTGATCTTGGCCTCGATGATCCGGTCCAGCCGGAACTGGCGCAGCGCCTGACGCAGGTGGCAGTAGCCTTCCAGCGCAGCGCCTTCCAGATGGTAGATGTCGACCTGCCGGCGCTTTTGCAAGGGTTCGCCTGCCTCGCCGGAGGCGGGGCCCGGCTGGGCGGTGGTCGAGAGGTACTCGATCTCCACGGAGAGTTTTCGCTGGAAGGCCTCCTGCAGGATGTTGGCGATCAACTTCACATCCTGCCGCCGCTCCGGCCAGCAGACCGGGATGATGAGCTGCTGGCCGCCGTATTTGGAATTGCACTTGAGCCGGCCGTGCTGCAGGCCGTACTCGTAGAGTTCCTTCGTCAGTTTCACGTCATGGAGGCAGTATTTTTTCAGCGCGTCCCAGTCGCCGGCCTGATAGTAGCGGATGGCGTCCAAGCCATGCCCTAACTTCTTCTGTCCGAGCGTGGCCTCGGCCAGGCTCTCGAGGCTGACGCGGAAGCCGAGGTGCCGCGCCACCTCCTCCATGAGGTCGAGCACCGGTAGCTCGGTGATGGAGCAGCTCAGGTAGGGCGCCAAGACCTCCAGGTCGAATTTGCGGATGTTGAAGCCGATGACGAGCGTCGCGGAGCGCAGGAGCGCTTCTAACTGCGGCAGCTGCGCCTCCTCAAAGGTGACGTACTCCTCCGTCGCGTACCGGTAGACGCCGACGAGCGAGACTTTGAGCAGCGCCGCGTTGCCGCGGCCGCCCACGTCATCGAAGGCCTTCTGCGTCTCGAGATCGAGGACCAATTTCTCGGCAGCCATAGAGGTATTCTACCGCACGGCGAGGACTGGAATCAACCCGCCCCCGCGCGAGACATTCACCACCGCATCGCGCGAGAAGCGGCCGACAAAGCCGATGCCACCCGAGGTGACGAAGAAGCCGGAGATGACCCGGCGGCGGACCAGTGCGGCGCGGCCGTCGTCATCAAGGACCGGAAATTCATCGAGACAGACCGGCGCTAAGCGCTGGACCACATACCGTTCCGGTCCACGCAGGGCCCGGTGCATCGTCCGTTCCCAGGACGCCTGGCTGGCCGTGAATCCCACGACGACGCCGGTCCCGCCGTAGGAGTGGTTGGGTTTGAGCACCAGATGCGCGCGGTGGCGCCGGGTGTAGACGATGAGATCGACCTCGCGCCCGTCCGGCCCGTTCACCCGCGCCTCCCGGAAGAGCCGCGTCCACAAAAAGTGCTTGCGGAAGATCGCGCGCTGGGCCGCGGTGAAATGCTTGGCGTAGCGTGGCTCGGTGAAGATCTCCCACGCGCTTTTATGATCAAACTCCCCGGTCGCCGAGGACAGGAGCATGTGGTGTGAGACGGCATGACGCATCGCATCGAGCCGGTGGCCTTTGGCCTCGATTTCGATGAACTCCTTGAGTTCACAGTCACGGTAGACGACGTCAATCCGCAGGTCGCGCAGGTAGACCCCGCCGCGGCGCAGCCGCAGATGGCGCGGGTCGGTGACGACCGCCTTGAAGTCGTGGGCGTTGAGGTAGCGCGCCAGCGACTGGAACTCGTCAGTGCCGCTCTTGTAGTCCTCGTTCTCGATGAGGGCGATGTGCATCGCCCGCCCACGAATGCTGGTGAGGCGCTGCGCTTCTCGCATCAGCAGCAGGCGGGGATCCGGCGAGGTCGTCAGCCGCAGGCCCCGCGGCAAGGTCCGTTGCAATGCCGGCCCGACGAGTGTTCGCACGACCTCCTGCGCGGCCGGGCCGTAATGAACACCGCCCACGCCGACCGCGTTCGGCTCCAAGAAGAGAATCTCCTCGCGCCAGTGCGGGACATGGTAGACCGCGTTCGAGTCGAGCCGCCCCACAATCATGTACGTATGGTTCGTCGTCAGGCGATTCGCCTCCGCGACCCACGACTCCTCCTCCGGCCCGAACGGCAAGACCGCCTGCACCTCCGGCCGCTCATAGAAATAGAGCCGCCAGAGGCGGCTTAAGGCATCCCGAATCTGCAGGGACAAGTATCGATAGTAGCGGATCTGCTGCGGCGTGACGACCCACGGCCGCAGCATGACATCAATGACTTTCGGCCGCCCGCGGTCGTCGTTGAAGACGAGGCCGTGGCGACGGCTCTCTTCGGTGAGTCGTTGAGCGATGGCCCGACGCTCCACCCTGGGCAGGGCGAGGACGGCGCGGTTCAGCGGATCCCGAGGCAGGTAATCCATAGACGTCAGATTATACTGGATGGCTGGGAGAGTCTCAACTGTTGTGGTATAATGGCGCCCCGATGCAACAGCTGTTACGACCGGTCATACGATATTTGCGGCAGCAGGGCGTCGATTATGGCGACGTCCGCTGGCAGCAGACGACCCATGAGGACGTGGTCGTTGAAAATGGCGCCGTCGAGGGCATCTCGACGACGAGCCACGAGGGCTACGGGATCCGGGTGCTCGTGGGTGGCTCGTGGGGCTTTGCGGCCACACCGGTCCCGACGGCGTCCGCCCTGCGGCGCGCGGCCCACGAGGCGGTGGCGATTGCGCAGGCGATGGCCCGGGTCAACACCGCTCCGGTGCGGTTGGCCCCGGTCAAGCCGGCCACCGCCACCTACCGCAGCCACTGGGTCATCGATCCCTTCGAAGTGCCCCTCGCCAAGAAGCTCGACTATCTGCTGTGGGCCTGCCATGTCCTTTCAGGCCACCGGCTGATCCGCCGCGCCATTGCCAGCCTCGATTTCTACCGGATCCGCAAACGATTCCTCTCCACCGACGGCTCCGACATCACCCAGGAACTGATCGAAAGCGCCGGGCAGGTCGAGGCGGTGGCCACGAGCGGCGAGGAGGTCCAGCGCCGCTCCTACCCCAACTCCCATCATGGCGCGCACGCGCAGGCCGGCTATGAGTATGTGAAGGCGCTGGACTTGGTCGGCGGCGCGGAGACGATCCGCCAAGAGGCGGTGGCGCTGCTCTCCGCCAAGGAGCCGCGGCCGGGCGAGACGACCGTCATCCTCGATAGTTCGCAGGTCGCGCTGCAGATGCATGAGTCGTGCGGCCATCCCGTGGAGCTGGACCGGGTGCTCGGCACCGAGATCAGTTTCGCCGGCTCCAGCTTTCTCACGCCCGCGCGGCGGGGCAAGTTCGTGTACGGCTCGCCGCGCGTCACGATCGTGGCCGATGCGGCCACGCCCCAAGGCGTGGGCAGCGCCGCCTACGATGACGAGGGTGTTGCCGCCCAGCAGACCGAGCTCATCAAGCGCGGCGTCTTCGTGGGCTACTTGAGTTCGCGGGAAACCGCGGCGACGCTGGGCCTGCGCGGCTCCTCCGGCGCCATGCGGGCCGAAAGCTGGAACGTGCCGCCGCTCATCCGGATGACCAACGTCAACTTGCTGCCCGGCGACGCGACGCTGGAGCAGTTGATCCGCGACACGCGGCGCGGGTATCTGCTCTCGACGAACAAGAGCTGGTCGATCGATGACCGGCGCCTGAACTTTCAGTTCTCGACGGAGATCGGCTGGGAAATCGCGCACGGCAAGTTGGGCGCGATGGTGAAGAATCCGATCTACACCGGCATCACCCCGGTCTTCTGGAAATCCTGCACGGGGGTGGGCGACCAGGCCACCTGGCGGCTGTGGGGCATCCCGAACTGCGGCAAGGGCGAGCCGGGCCAGTCGATGCACGTCGGCCACGGCGCCCCGCCGGCGCGGTTTACGAAGGTCTTTGTGGGCAGGAAGCGGAGCTCATGATCGGCCGCACGCGGCTGCTCAACACGCTCCACTCAGTCGTCAAGCTCTCGAAAGCCGACCAGACGGTGGTCTCGGCCTGGTCGGTCTCACGGCGCATCATGCGCTTCGCCTTCGAGAAGATTCACCAGGACTTAGCGCAGGAAGACCTCGATCTCTACATCAAGGTGGTCGTCGACGGGCGCGTGGGGGTCGCGTGCGCCAACTCGCTGCAGTTGTCGACGCTCAAGCACGCCCTGCGCGCAGCCCAGGAGATTGCGCGCCACTCGCCCAAGCACCAGGGCTCGCTGGTGCTGCCCAAACCGCACCCCGTGCCCTCCGTCACGACCCACTTTCCCGAGACGGCGCGGCTGGCCCCGGTCGAGCGCGTCGAACGCATCCAATCGCTGTTTCATCTGGCGAAGGGCTGCGGAGCGCAGCTGGCCGGCTCCTTCCTCTCCGGCGAGGAGGAGTTCGCGGTCGCCACCTCGTCGGGCATCCGGCGCTATCAACCGATGACGGTGGCGGCGCTGAAGCTCGTGGCCATCGGGCCGACCGTGTCCGGCTTCGCCAGCAGCGTCAGCCGCAATGTGCGCGACCTGGATATGGAGCTCACCCTCGAGCGGGCGCTGAAGAAATGCCTCACGCGCGAGCGGCCGGCCGATCTGCCCCTCGGCGCCTACACCGTGCTGTTAGAACCGGAGGCGGTGGGCGAGCTGCTCACGTGGCTGGGCTTTCTCGCCTTCGGCGCCAAGGCGGTCCACGAGCGCACGAGCTTCCTGGCCGGACGCATGGGCGAGCGGCTCATGGGACGCAACATCACCATCACCGATGACGGCACCGACCCGGCAGGGCTGCCCATGCCCTTCGATTTCGAGGGAGTGGCCCGGCAGCCGGTGACGCTGATCGACCGCGGGATCGCCCGCGGCCTCGTCTACGACACGCACTACGCGCGGCTGTTCGACGCCGCCTCCACCGGCCATGCCCAGCCGCCGGATGATGTGGAAGGGCCGCAGCCGTCACACCTCGGCATCGCCGCCGGCGCAACACCGATGGAGCAGCTCCTCGGCCGCATCGACCGCGGCATCCTCGTGACCCGCTTTCATTACGTCAATGGGCTGCTCAATCCCCGCGAGGCGCTGATGACGGGTCTCACGCGCGACGGCACCTTTCTCATCGAGCGCGGCAGACTCTCCGCGCCGTTGCCCAATTTGCGCTTCACCCAGAGCATTCTCGAAGCGCTGAACCAGGTCGAGGCGATCTCGCGCGAGCGCCGGCTCGTCGCCGACCCCACCCAGGAGTTCGGCGCCGTCCTGGCGCCGGCCCTCCTCCTCCGGCGCTTCACCTTCACCGGGAAAAGCAAGGAATGACCCTTCGATGCTTCGACTCGCACGGCTCGCTCAGCATCGTGGTGAGCGAGGCCGCAGGCCGAGTCGAACCACGACGCGCTCCTCACGTCGTTCGTCGCTCGCTCAGGGTCATGGTGAGCGAGCCCTTCGACTCGGCCCGCGACAGCGGGCCTCGCTCAGGGCAAGTGCTGAGCTTGTCGAAGCACGAGCGCAGCGAGTCGAATCCATGAAACGCCTCGCTCTCTTAGTGCTTAGTGCTTACTGCTTAGTGCTATCTTTTAGTGGCTGCGCCACCGTGCCCTGGCTCCTCCCGCACGTCCCGCGACCCACAGGCACCGAGCCGGTGGGCATCGATGACGGGTACAACGACTACACCGGCACGCTCCATGTCCACAGCAAGCCGTACTCCCACGACGCCTACAGCCCGATCACCCGCGCCATCGACGTGGCCCAGCGTCAGGGACTAAACTATCTGCTCCTCACCGAGCACAACAACCTGCGGGCGCTGCGTGACGGCCACGAAGGAATGCACGGCCGGACCCTGGTCATGATCGGCGAGGAGGTGTCAACGCGCGCCGGCCACTACATCGGCCTCGACATCACGCGCGAGCCCGAGCGGGACCAACCGGTCCAGGCCATCATCGACGATATCAATCAGCAGGGCGGGTTCGGCTTCATCGCCCACCCGTACTGGAAGAAGTCCCGCTGGAAGGACTGGAACGTCACCGGCTTCACGGGCCTGGAGATCTACAACACCGTCCACGACGCCTTCGAGGAAAACCTCGCCCGCGTCGTGGGGTGGGCCATCGCGGTGCCGGCCGATACGGTCTACCAGTCGATCCTCGACCGGCCGTACGATGCGCTCTCGACGTGGGACCGGCTGCTGCAACACGGCAAGGTCGTGGGGATCGGCGGCTGCGACGGGCACGATCACCGGTTCGGCGATTGGAAGTTCGCGCCCTATGAACTGGTCTACATGATGGTCCGGACGCACCTGCTGGCGCACGAACTGACGAAAGCCGCGCTCTACGACGCCCTCCGGAGTGGCCACTGCTACGTGGGCATGGACATCATCAGCGACACGACCGGCTTCACCTTTTTGGCGGCGAAGAACCGCCGGGTCCTCGCCATCATGGGCGATGAGGTCTCATTCGCCGATGGCCTGACGCTCCACGTCTACCTGCCGAGCCCGGGACGCATCAATCTCTACAAGGACGGCCGCATCGTGGCCGCCGCCCAACAGCAGCAAAACTGGTCGTACGCGGTGCCGGAGCCCGGCGTCTATCGCGTGGAGGTCAATCACGGCACCTTTCCCTGGATCTTTTCGAACCCCATCTATGTCCGGCCGGCCCCGCCCCCCACCGTGACCGAACAGCTCTCCGCACCCGTGAAGGAAGTGCTCAAAGTCCCCGGCGAGGTGCTGCACACCGTCTCGACGGCGATTGACAGCGCCATCAAGCCGCCCTCCTCAGAGGCCGCAGCCCCGGCGCAGGCGTCCACGACCGATGACACGACTCAGCCCGTCTCCCCGTAATCCGCGTCCTGCCCTCTGGTTCTCCCTGATCTTAGCGCTGAGTGCTGATTGCTTAGTGCTCGCACTGGGCGGCTGCGCCCATGTGCCCTTGACGTCCTCTCCGCGGGCCGTCCGGGCCATGCCCGCCGAGCTGCAGGCCGGCTACGACTACCCCCGCCGGCCGATCCACGCCACGACCACGCTCGTGAAGACGCGCCGGCGGTACCGGGTCTTTCGCGTGGAGTTTCCCTCGCTGCGGGCGGTCGTTGAGCCGCAGGAGACCATCACCCTGGAGTGGTTCGAGCCGACTGCACCCGGCCGCCATCCGGCGCTGCTCATCTATCCCATTCTCGGCGGCGACTATCCCCTGGAGCGCGGTTTCTGCCGGTACTTCGCCAAACACGGATTCCACGCCGTGCTCGTGCACCGCACCCGGTTCAAATTCTCCAAGGACCGCGGCGTGCGCTACCTGGAACAGTTGCTGCAGCAGGCGGTGATCAAGGACCGGCAGGCCATCGACTGGCTGGAGACGTTACCCAACGTGGACCGTGAACGGCTGGGTTCCTTTGGGATCAGCATGGGAGGGATGAACGGCGTGCTGACGGCCGCGGTGGATCCGCGGCTCGCAGCGAATGTCTTCGCCCTGGCCGGCGGGCCGCTGTCAATGATTATCCGGGACACGCACGATCGCGTCGTCACGAAACCGCGCAACCGCTACATCGAGGAGCGGGGCATTACCCTGGCGCAGTTGTACAGCGAAGCCGTCAGTGGCGTGCGCAGCGATCCGTTGGCTTTCGCTCCCTACGTCGATCCCCGCGCGGTGCTGATGATCAGCGCCGTCTTCGACCGCTCCATCCCCCGCCGCAACTCAGACCAACTCTGGGAGGCGCTGGGGCGTCCCGAGCGACTGTGGCTGCCGCTGGGCCACTACACCTCCTACCTCTTCATCCCCGTCGTCCGCGCGCAGGCGTTGCAGTTCTTCAGGCAGCATCGCTTAGTCGATCAGGACTCCTTGACATCCCGCCCATAAGGTATTACTCTGACTGCGTGTTGAGGCATCAGCTCCCAGACGGCCAGCCTCATCCATCCCGTTATTCAGGCTGTCGCAGCGCCGGCAGCTCAGTTGTCTCACCGCCTTCTCAGAGCCTTCCGTAGAAACATGAGTCTGCATACCTCAGACCGACTGTGGTTCCGCGCAGTCAGCCAGATGGTCCTGGCGGCTCTCCTGACCGGGACGCTCCCGGTCGATGTCCAGGCGGGAGAGTTTACGGTCTTCGGCCCCAAACGGTACGTCCGTGATGCCGCCACCCCCCAAACCACCACCGACACCTTCGAGGTCCTCAACTCAAACACCGCCTACACCCTTCGCCTGACCAATGGAAGCCTGGAGGACACAGCGACCGAAAAAGTCTCCAGCTCGGTCATTGCCCTCAATGGCATCCAGACGGTGGGTCCCGACAGTTTTAACCAAAACGTCACCTCCCTGGAGTTTCCTGTCACCCTCTCCACGTCGAACACCCTGTCGGTCGAGCTGCGCTCCAAACCCGGCGGCAGCCTCACCGGAGAGATCGTAGGCATCGACGCAGGCCGTCCCACCGTGGACATCCTGACACCGGCGGATGGCGCAGTGAGCAATACCGAGTCGGTCGCGGTCCAGATGAGTCTGACCGATGATATCGCTGGGCTCAATCCTGCCACCTTCCACGTGACGGTGAATGGCGTCGACCACACTGCTGCATTTCCAGCGCTCAGCCCCACCCTAACTTCGATCGCCTCTGGCATGGTGACGTTAAGCGAGGGCGACAACACGATCCAAGTCTCCGTCGAAGATCAGGCCGGCAATGCAGCTCAAGATACGGCTGCCGTAACCGTCGTGACGGGGAATCGTCCACCGATCCTCGCCCCGATTGGCAATCGGACGGTGCCACTCGGCAGTTCTCTGCAATTGACGGTCGTGGCGTCGGATCCCGATCACGATCCCGTCACCCTCTCCGTCAGTCCTCTCCCCCTACCGCCCAACGCGACGTTCAATGCCAAGACAGGTCGGTTCGCCTTCACCCCGGCCCCGGACCAGATCGGTTCCTTCCAACTGCTCTTTACCGCCAGCGATGGGGCCTTCACCGATACGGAACTGGTCACCATCACGGTGGAGGCGCCCCCGATTGGCGGAGTCACCGCGCTCACCGGCCGGCTCTTGGATACGAACGACTTTACTCAAGGGGTTGAAACACCAGTCGTCGGGGCGATAGTCTCCCTGTTAGGCACAGGATTCTCGACCACCAGCGACCCCACTGGCCGTTTTACGCTGACGGGCATCCCCTCCGGCAGCCAAATCTTAGACATCAACACCGCGACGGCCACTCCCGCCCCGGACGGCTCGCCGTATGCCGGCTTTCGGGAAGAGATTGAGCTCATCGCCGGGGTGACGAATGTGGTGGAGCGTCCCTTCTTCTTGCCCCGCATTGCCAGGGAGAGCCTGACCTCCGTGGACCCCACGCAGACGACGATCGTCGAGAATCCGACCTTAGGCGTCAGGATGGCAGTCCCGCCCTTTACGGCCATGAACCCGGACGGCAGCTTCTTTATCGGCGAGCTCTCCATCTCTGAAGTCCCGGAGGGCCTCGCGCCGGCCGCGCTGCCGGAGGAGCTGAAGCCAGGCATGCTCATTACCATCCAGCCGGTCGGGGTCACCTTTGCCACCCCGGTGCCCATTACCTTTCCCAACCTTGATCACCTGACGCCTGACAGCAGAGCCAATCTCTGGTCACTTAACCCAGCCTCAGGCACCTTTGTCATCGTGGGCCAGGGCAGAGTCAGCGCTGATGGCTCCCGTCTTGAAACCATCTCCGGCGGGATCCGCGCGGCGGATTGGCATTTTCCGCTCCCACCAGCTCCGCCGTCCGTCACCCCTCCGGAGAGCAGTGAGAACAATGCCAACAATCAGGACCAACGCAAATGCACCGATTGTCCTGGTGGCTCCCGCACGGCCGTGAGCTCAGGCAGCCTCACCGAAGAGCATGCCCTGGCCAGTTACCGATCCTTAGGCCAATCCAGAGCTCTACGTTTGGTCTATCACAGCCTCCAGGCCGATCCACACCCCATCATCAGTGCCAATTCACTTATCCCGGCTGGAGCCGCGATTCCGATCACCCTGTCCTCTCGCCTGAGCGTCGGCGGGGTGGAGCAGGGCGTTGAGGTGTTTACTGAGACGAGCGGATTGAGTCCCGGTGTCGAGGTGAGACAGGTCAGGCAGTTTGATGCCAGCGGCTTTGCCACAGGCGTGCATCGCTACCAACTCAGGTTGACGAGTAACTATCCACAATCCTCCATAGCCAACACGCTGGCAGGGAAGGTCCTGGTGCATAACCAACAGCAGAGTCCCTTTGGTGCTGGTTGGACCCTCGAAGGAGTGGGCCGGCTCCAGGTTCAACCCGATAGGAGTGTGCTCGTGACCGACGGCGACGGCTCAGCCCTTCTGTTTACTCCAGCCACTCCTGGCACCGGCACCTTCTCAGGCCCGACCAGTTTTCCTGTAGGAGATAACCCGTCCTCCGTGGCCGTGGGGGACTTCAACGGCGACACGCTCCTCGATCTCGCAGTGGCGAATTTCGTCTCAGTGTTTGGCGATGTCTCCCTCTCAATTCTACTGGGGGATGGGAAGGGTGCTTTTGTTGGTCCCGCCAATTTTGCTGTCGGAGGCAGAGGGGCCTCCGTGGCCGTGGGGGACTTCAACGGCGACACGCTCCTCGATCTGGCGGTGGTTACTTTTGTTGGTAATACTGTTTCAATTGTGCTTGGAGATGGGACCGGCGCCTTCTCCGGCCCGACCAAATTTACAGTAGGAAGCACCCCCATCGGTGTCGCCGTCGGCGACTTCGACGGCGACACGCTCCTCGATCTGGCGGTGGTGAATCGCGACAGCGCCACCGTCTCGATCCTCCTCGGGGATGGAAACGGTAGCTTCTCCGGCCCAACCAATGTTGCGGTTGGGAGCCTGCCGATCGAGGTAGACGCAGGCGACTTCAACGGCGATGCGCTCCTCGATCTGGCGGTGGCGAATGGAAGCAGCAACAATGTCTCGATCCTCCTCGGGGATGGGACCGGGGCTTTCACTGGTCCCACCAACTTTGCGGTGGGAAGCTCCCCACGCTCAGTAGCCGTAGGGGACTTTAACGGCGATACCCTCCTCGATCTGGCGGTGGCGAATGGAAGCAGCAACAATGTCTCGATCCTCCTCGGGGATGGAAACGGTAGCTTCTCCAGCCCCGCTAACTTTGCGGTGGGACGCTCCCCCACCTCAGTCGCTGTCGGCGACTTCAACGGCGATACCCTCCTCGATCTGGCGGTAGGGAATGGCTTTGACGACACCGTCTCGATCCTCCTTGGGGAGCCCGGTGTGCTGATAGGTTTTCAAAGCCCGCCCGGCGACTTCTCCACCCTGAAGGAAAACACCGACGGCACCTTTACCCGAACCTTGAAGGATAGGACGCAGGTCAATTTTGACGCCCGTGGCCTGCAAACCTCCGTGGCGGAGCGCAACGGCCACACGACCACCTACGCGTACGATCCCACCGACCGTCTGGAGAGGATCACCGATCCCGTGGGCTTGGTGACCAGGCTGACCTATCTGGGCGACCATCTCAGCAGCAGCACGGACCCAGCGGGACGGACGACCGTGTTTGACCATGACACCGACGGCAATCTCCTCCGCATCATTGACCCGGACGGCAGCACCAGACAATTCACGTATGATGCGCGCCACCGCCTGCGCTCCCAGACCTCTCAGCGTAACTTGATGACAACCTATGACTACAACGTTGCTGGCCGCAATATCCAAGCTAACCTCCCAGATGGTTCGACGCGCAAGATCTCCCCGAGTGAGACGATCGGGCTCGTCAACCTCTCTACCGGCCTGGGGACCCAGACGAACCCCGCCCCTCTGGTCTTCCCAGCAGAGACCGTGGCCACCTTTACCGATGGCAACGGCCACGTGACACGCTTCACGACCGACCGCTTTGGAGCCAGCACGTCCGTAACGGATGCCCTGACCCGGCAGACGACCATCACCCGCGATGCCAACGGCAACCCCATCCGCCTCGTCAACCCCAACGGGGCGGTGACCACCCTGACCTATGACGCGCGAGGCAACCTCCGCGCCTCCACGCAACAAAGTATCGCAGCCACCACGGCCTTCACCTATGAGCCGACCTTCAACCAGGTCACCGCGATCACCGATCCGAACGGCAACACCACCCAGATTGCCTACGACGCCTTCGGCAATCCCACCCGGATCACGGATGCCTTCGGTACGGTCACCGAGATGACCTATGACGGCCGCGGCCTGCTGACCTCCGTGACCTCGGCCAAAGGCAAGCCGGAAGAGGCGACGACCACCTTGACCTATGATGCCATCACAGGCAATCTCCTCACCACCGCCGACCCCTTGGGCCACACCACCACGCTCACCTACGATCCCGCAGGCGATGTGGCAACCACCACGGACGCCGCAGGTCACACCACCCGCTTTGCCTATGATGCCTTGAACCGCCTCACCCAGGTGACCGACCCGGATCTGAAAGTTACCTCCTACACCTACGATCCCTCCGGCCATCTCACAACCGTCGCCGATGCCAACGGCCACACCACCACCTTCGCGTATGACGCTGTCGATCGTCTCACCCAGACCACCAATTCATTGGGCGAGTTCCAGGCCTTTGCCTATGATGCCAACGGCAACCTCACCGAACACCGAACACCGAACCCTGCCCTCGTTCGCTTCACCTATGACGCGGTCAACCAGCTCCAGACTAAAGTCTTACCCACGGACACGGTCACCTTTGCCTATGATCTGTTAGGCAACCTCACCCTGGCCGCAGACGCAGATTCTAAACTCACGTTCCAGTACGACCCGGTCTCCCGGCTCACGCAGGCCACCACCGGCGATCCCCTCAACCCAGCCCTGCTACAACCTCCCACCACGCTGACCTCCACCTATGATAAGAATGGTAACCGAACCGCCCTGACCGATCCCCAAGGTGGGGTAACCACTTATACTTACGATGCCCTCAATCGACTCAAGACCTTGACCAACCCTGCGCCTCAAACCACCACCTTCACCTACGACCCCTTGAACCGTAGAACCCTCTTAACCCATGCCCATGGGGTGACCACCGCCTCTGCCTATGATCTGGCCAGCCAGCTGTTAAGCCTGACCCACCAACAACTCCCCAATCCACCCCTGAGCCAGTTGAGCTATACGTATGACTCACTCGGCAACCGGCTCACCAAGAGCCAGGATGCGATCACCAGTCTGTATGCCTATGACACGCTCAACCGCCTCCTCAGTGCCACCAATCCCACCGAAGCCTTCAGCTACGACGCTGTGGGGAACCGAGATCCCGCTGGAAGTGTCTATGACGCAGCGAATCGTCTCCTCGATGATGGCACCTTCACGTACACGTACGACCCCAACGGCAACCGCCGCACCAAGACCGAGCAGGCGAACCCTGCGAACGTCGAAACCTTTACCTATGACGCAGAGAATCAGCTGATTAGTTTCGCC
>JACQRC010000084.1 GCA_016206665.1 Candidatus Omnitrophota bacterium
CAGCTGAAGGCCTGGGGCTTCTCGGTCGGCTGCATCCACGGCGGCATGAAGCCGGGCTCGCGCAACGATCCGGGCACCCGCCTCTATACCGAGCAGCAGTTCCGCGACGGCGCCATCCAGGTCCTGGTCGCCACCGAGGCGGCCGGCGAGGGCATCAACCTGCAGTGCTGCCACATCCTCTTCAACTACGATATCCCGTGGAACCCGAACCGCCTCGAGCAGCGCATGGGCCGCATCCACCGCTACGGCCAGCGCCACGACTGCCTGATCTTCAACTTCGTCGCCACCAACACCATCGAGGGCCGGGTGCTGCAACGCCTTCTGCACAAGCTGCAGGAAATCCGCGATGCCCTCGACAATGACGCCGTCTTCAACGTCGTCGGCGAGATCCTTCCCGCCGCCCACGTCGAGCGTGTGCTGCGCGACTATTATGCCGGCAAGCTGGGCGATGCGGACCTCGAGGATCGCCTGCTGAAGGACGTGGACGAAGGCCATTTCCGCGCCATCTGCGAGACGGCCCTGGAGGGCCTCGCCTCCAAGAAGCTCAACCTCGACATGCTCATCGAGCGCCGGGCGCGGGCGCAGGAGCGCCGCGTCGTCCCCGAGACCATCGCGCGGTTCCTGAAGGCGAGCGCCGAGAAGGCGTCGCTGGCGCTGCAGCCGCTCGCGAGCCTGCAGCACACCTTCGACCCGGGCCGGACGCCGCCGGGCCTCAGGAAGTTCGATCGCGAGGCCGACTGGAAGCTGCCGGAGCTGGCGGCGCGCTATCCGCGACTGTCCGCCGACCGCGACACGGCCGAAGAGAACAGCCTCGAATGGGTGACCCCCGGGCATCCGCTGTTCGAGGCCTTGCGCCGGCATAGCCTGGGCCTGGGCCGTGACGCCTTCGCCAAAGGCGCCTGCTTCCACTCTCTCGAGCACGAGGCGCCGGCGCGGCTCGACTTCTACCGGGCGCGCGTCGTCGACGGCCTCGGGCACGTCATCCATGAGCGCCTGTTCGCGGTCGAGCTCGCCGAAGGCGGCTCTTGCCGCCTGCGCGACCCCGACGTGCTCGGCAACCTGACGCCGGCCGCGGCGCCGGAACCCTTGCCGGCGTTGGCGACGACGCCGGAAGCGACCGGCTGGCTGAACGAGCAGGCCCTCGGCCCCTTCCTCGCCGAAGTCCGCGGCGAGCGGCTGGCCGAGGTCGATCGCATCGCCGCCCATGTCGAGATGTCGCTGACCGAGGTCCTGCAGCGCATCGACGAGGAGATCGGCCGCGCCGACGAGGAGAAGGCCAAGGGCGTTTCCGGCGCCGAGGGGCGGCTTGCCCAGGCCGAATCCCGCCACGCCGAGGTCCTGGCCCGGCGCGAGCGCCGGCGCGACGAGCTGAGGCGGCAGCGGGCGCTGACCCTGCAAGGCGTCGAGCGCCTGGCGAGCGTCATCATCATGCCCCATCCTGAGCGCGAGGCGCCGGAGGTACGGCGCCTTCGCCCCAATCCGGAAACCGAGGCGACGGCCATGCGCGTGGTGATGGAATTCGAGCGGGCGAAGGGTCGGCAGGTCTACGATGTCCACGAGAAGAATCTCGGCTACGATGTCACCAGCCTGGATTTGAATTCGGGCGAATTGAGGTTGATCGAGGTGAAGGGGCTCGGTGCGGCCACGGGAAGCATCCTGCTCACCCCCAACGAGCGCCGAGTGGCCGAAGACCGCCGCGATTGTTATTGGCTGTATGTGGTGACGAACTGCGGCTTGGCGCCGGAGCTCCAGGAGCCGGTCAAGGACCCGGCCCGCTTCCCGTGGCACGAGGTCAAGAAGGTCGCGCACTACTGGCTGGAAGTGGACGCCATGACCAAGCCAATGGGGTTAAGGGAAGAGCAAAAACCAATTGGACGGGATGAATAGAACGAAATGGCTTGGGACGACGGACTGTTACCTGATCAAAGGACCGCTGCTGGATTTCATGGTACCCACGCCCGCCTCCTTGCTGGACCTGGAACCGGCAAGACGCGGTCATTGACCAGACGCATCTGTTTTTTAATAGAGGAGGAAGAAATTGATCCAAACGAGATATGTGCTTTGACATTCACGCGGGCGGCAGCGTACGAACTCCGGCAGCGTGTACAAAACGAAGTAGGTGACGATCAGATCCCACAGATCGCGACACTCCATTCTTTCGCTCTTCGGCAATTGTTGAGGAACTCGGCGCGTCTCACCACACTTCCCCAACCGTTGAGAATTGCAGACGATTGGGAGGAACGTTGGATCATTCTTGAAGATTTGAAGAGCTTGCTGAACCTAAACAGAATCAGCGAGGCGGGAAGATTGTTGAACGAATTATCGGCCGATTGGCAAAGACTTACCGCTGACGAAGCGGATTGGGACAGGCGATTTCCAAACCCCGCCTTTCTCGGGGCATGGCGAGAGCACCGACAAATCTATGGTTATATCCTGCGGGCGGAGCTGGTTTATCAGGTAAAGCGCGCGCTTGAACAGATTGACGATTTCACAATTGAAGGCCCCCCAGCGCACCTGCTGGTCGATGAGTACCAGGACCTGAATCGGTGCGACTTGGCTGTTGTGAAAGCAATTGGCGATGATGGCGCCGAGATTTATGTGGCCGGCGACGATGACCAGAGCATTTATGGCTTCCGGATGGCTCATCCGGATGGCATACGTCGGTTTCCCCGAGACTATCCAGGCGCGCGAAGGCTAGCTCTCGAAATATGTAAGCGGTGTGATCGAGAGATCCTTGAGTTGGGACTGTTCGTAGCCCGACAGGATTACGCCAGAGAGGACAAACCACTTCGAGCTGAAGCCGGCCGAGAAGGTGCAGAAATCGCCCTCTTGCGTTTTCAGGATCAAAGCCAGGAGGCCTTGGGAGTCGCCAGACTTTGTCGCTATTTGACGATTGAGCAGGAGGTCGACGCCGACAACATACTTATTCTGATTCGTTCAGATCGAAACAGATCGTTCTCGTCCGTTCTGCGGCAGGCACTTGAAGATGAAGGTGTACCCGTGGGAATTGTTACTGCGGATAATGACCCTTTGAGTGAAGACGATGGGCGGCAAGCACTCGCCTTCCTACGACTTTTAACAAATTCAGACGATCATCTCGCTTGGCGAACCCTGTTAATACTTCGGAATAATGGTATCGGCGGCCGTGCTGTAAATGCGGTTTACCAACTTGCCAAAGATCGCGGAATCGGATTCAGCAACGCGCTTCGAGTCGTGCTCAGGGATTCGTCTACTCTCTCAAGACAATTTGGTCGACGCGTTATGACGGAAGTCGAGGCAATTCAAACTACGATTCAGGAACTGGCGGATCTCCTACCAGATGAGGAGGCCGAGGATACCGTTGAACAACTGACGCAAACGGTTGGGCAAATTTTAGGCGAAGTTGTGCCGGACAGCGACCGGTGCCGGGCAATCCAGCATGAATTTGAAACGATAATCAAAGTTGCCGGACCCACGTCGATTAGCGAATTGGTGCGTGCCATCGAGGTCACTAGGCAAGATATCGAACAAGAAATCGAAGCGGGCAAGGTGAACATCCTCACGATGCACAAAGCCAAAGGGTTGACTGCCGAAGCAGTAATTATCGTCGCGGCAGAAGATGAGTACATACCCGGCCGCGCTGGAGGGGATGCGATTGGCGATGAGCGGAGGTTGCTCTACGTTTCTTTGACCCGTGCCAAACACTACCTGTTCGTCACCTATTGTAATGAGCGAACCGGACAACAACGCCACACCGGGAGGACATCCGGACAAACTAGGCGTCACCTCACCCAGTTTTTGCGGGACGCGCCCATCCAACCTCAGGCGGGACCACGATATGTCCGAAACCTCACGGAGGCGGAAGGTTGATCCCCCGCGACTGCAAACGCCTCGCCGAGGTAGACTTTCCGATCGCGGCTGTGTCCAAGCATGCGGCGCGGGAAAAGGAAGCCCGTTGCGGCCACGTTCCAAAGATTCACATTTGGCCTGCAGCTCGTCCGACGGCGTCGTGCCGGGCGGTGCTGCTGGCGCTGTTGCTGCCGGATCCCTGCGACCCGCTGTGCCCGGAAGATTTCAAGGCCAAGGCGAGAGAGCTGCTGGCGCCGGTGCCGGGTAGGGTCGGCGCTACGGACGAAGAGTTGCGCCAGGCCCTGTTGCGCTTCATCGGCGAGTTCGCCAATTGGGACCACGCCGCCAACCCGACCTTCCTCGCCGCCGGCCGCGGCTTGGTGAAGGCGGCGCACCCGGAGGATACGCCGCTGGTGGTCGATCCCTTCGCCGGCGGCGGCTCGATCCCGCTGGAGGCGCTCCGGCTCGGCTGCGAGGCGTTCGCCAGCGACCTCAACCCGGTCGCCTGTCTGATCCTGAAGGTGGTGCTGGAGGATATCCCGCGCCACGGGCCGGACCTTGCCGATGAGGTTCGCCGCGTCGGCGCCGAGATCAAGGCGGCGGCGGAGAAGGAACTGGTGGAGTTCTACCCTCTCGACCCCGATGGGGCCCGGCCGATCGCTTATCTATGGGCGCGCACCGTGCGCTGCGAGGCCCCGGATTGCGGGGCGGAAATCCCTTTGGTGCGCTCGTTCTGGCTTTGCAAGAAGGCGAACCGCAAATGGGCGCTCCGGCACCGGGTCGTGCGGCCCAAGGGCGAGCCACCGCGCGTCGAGTTCGAGGTCTTTGAGCCGAGTACGGAGAAGGACGTGCCCGGCGGCACAGTGACGCGCGCCAAGGCGACGTGCGTTTGTTGTGGCACGGTGCTCGCGCCCGAGCGAGTGCGCGCGCAGCTTAGCGTTCAGTGCGGCGGGGCGGACGTGGTGTTCGACGCCAGGGGCCGGCGCACCGGCGGGGCTCGGATGCTCGCGGTGGTGACGCTCAGGCCCGGCAAGGCGGGACGGCACTACCGGCTGGCAGCAGCCCGTGATTACGAGGCGGTGCGCAAGGCGCAGGTGCAGGTCGCGAAGTTACGGGACGAGTGGGAACGCGGTGGGAAGCAGGGCCTCTGCCCGGTGCCCGATGAGCCGACACCCACCGGAGGCGGTTCTGGCGCTGGCCGCGCATTCAGCGTGCAGCGCTATGGGATGCTCCAGTGGGGCGACCTCTTCACGGCGCGGCAGAAGGTGGCGCTGGAGAAGCTCGCTGCTCTGTTGGGCGCAACCTCTCACGGAGACCTAAGGGGATTTCTTGCCCTGAACTTCAGCAAGATCGCGGATATGAACAATGGACTATCCTCGTGGCAGCCACACGCTGAAATCCCTGCGCATATGCTGACAAGGTTTGCACTGCCGATGAAATGGGACTTCTCTGAAGCGGTACCAATCTCTGATTCAAGCGGCACTGTCCAGAGCGCGATCAAACGATCCACGGAACCATTGGAGACACTTACCATCATACGGCAGACAGGGAACTCTCAGACCGCTGACGCGACTGAAAGCCCTCTTCCCGATGAGACGGCCTACGCATGGTTTACCGACCCGCCGTACTACGACGCTGTCCCCTACGCCGACCTATCGGACTTCTTCCTCGTTTGGCTCAAGCGCGCGTTGCCCGGCCACTCTCTGCTACGCGATCCTTTCGATCCCGTGAACCCGCTTACGCCAAAGCGACGTGAAGCCGTGCAGGACGAGACGAAGCGAGACAACGGTCGTCCGAAAGACCGCGCTTGGTTCGAGGAGACCATGGCCAAGGCCTTCGCCGAAGGCCGACGGGTCTTGCGGCAGGATGGTGTTGGCTCCGTAGTTTTTGCTCACAAGACCACTGAAGGCTGGGAGGCTCTGTTGTCCGGATTAATCCGCGGGGGTTGGACGATCACCGGTTCGTGGCCCATTGCAACAGAAATGGGTTCGCGGCTACGTGCCCGAGAATCTGCCGCTCTTGCCACCAGCGTCCACCTCATCTGTCGGCCGCGCATAGAAGACAGGACTGGCGATTGGGCGGAAGTACTGCGCGAATTGCCCGGCCGCGTCGGCGACTGGATGGAGCGCCTGCAAGGCGAGGGCGTGCGCGGCGCCGATCTGGTGTTCGCCTGCATCGGCCCGGCGTTGGAAATCTTCAGCCGCTATTCCAAGGTCGAGACCGCCGAGGGCCGCGAGGTGGGGTTGCCCGAGTACCTGGAGAAGGTGTGGGAGGTGGTCGGCCGCACCGCCCTCGAACAGATCTTGGGGACGACCGAGGCAAAGGCCCGCAACGGGCTGGCCGGGGCGCTGGAGGAGGACGCGCGCCTGACGGCGCTGTTCCTGTGGACACTGCAGAGCACCGACGGCAACGGGGCAGCCAACGGCGGCGACGATACAGCAGGGGACGTCGACGTGGAGGAAGAGGCGCCGAAGAAGAAGACCAAGGGCTTCAGCCTGATCTTCGACGTAGTGCGCCGCTTCGCCCAGCCGCTCGGCATCCGGCTCCCCGACTGGGAGGACCGCGTCATCGAGACGGATAAGGGCGTAGTGCGGCTGCTCGCCGTGAGCGATCGGGCGAAGCAGCTATTTGGCGAGCCGGGCGCCGGCGCCCTCGCCGACGAGATCGAGGCGAGCCCGCTGGCGGCGGCGCAGCTGACGCTGTTCCCCGAGGAGGCGCCGCGGGTGCGCGGCCGCAGCCGGCGTCGCGGCAGGGCCGCGGCGGCCGCCGATCTGGAGGCGCCGCGGGAGGCCACCACCCTGGATCGCGTCCACGCCGCCATGCTGCTGCAGGCCTCGGGCCGCAGCCAGGCGCTCAGGAACCTGCTAAAGGCCGAGCAGGACCGCGGCCCCGATTTCCTGCGCCTCGCCAACGCGCTCTCGGCCCTCTATCCCCGCGGCAGCGAGGAGAAGCGGCTGCTGGATGCGATGCTGCTGGCGGTGCCGAGATGATTCTCAAGACTGAAGCCCAGAAGTTTTGGCAGATCGGGGGCGGCCCTTCTGACCGCTCATACGTGGACCAGTTCCTGAAATATGGTGTAGCGCTGATCGGCCCGGGCGATCCCGGAAAATGGGACGATTCAAGGGAGGATTCCGAGTTTGAAACCTCAACCGTCCGTCGCTTTGTGACGGACGTTCAAATCGATGATGCCATGGTCCTTCGGCGAGGCCAGGACGAGATCGTAGCAATCGGCCTCGTGGCTTCGGACTACGAGTACTTCGAGCAATTTGACGATGTGAACGGTTGGGATCTTCAACATTGTCGGCGGGTTCGATGGTCGAAGCTGCCTACTCCCCATAAATTTTCTACCCCCGTATTCGGCGGGAGACCGGGTCGCTTGAGCCAGGTGTGGAACGACGAGATATTTGACTTCGCAAAGCGTTACATCAATTCCGATCCGCACGATTGGCAATCCGGACCGTTACCGACACTACCCAATCCACAGCCATCGCTCGACGCTGTTCCAGACGACCTCGCTGACATCGTGGCGTTGGCTCGGGACCTTTACAGCCTTTACTGGGATCAGGAAAAGTTCGGTGATTGGCCTATGGAAAGTGAGCTCGTTGCACATTACGTCGTACCGTTCCTTCGGGCTTTGGGCTGGTCGGTCGAGTGCATCGGAGTAGAGTGGCGAAAAATCGATGTGATCGTATTTCGCCAGTTGCCGCGAATTCCAGCGAATGTCCAGTTCGTCATCGAAGCCAAACGTCTTGGTTCTGGCGTGGAAGGCGCTCTCGACCAAGCAAGGGGCTATATCGCCACTCTTGGGGTTCAACGCGATTTAGTAGTCACCGATGGCATCCGATATCGCATGTATGAACCAAGGGAAGATGGATTCGAGAGCGTGGCCTATGCGAATCTTTGGAACCTGAAGGCGAACGCCAGGATATTATTCGATCGGATGCGAAGGAAGTAAGACGACGATGAGCATGGATCCCTGGTACAAGATCGTGACACCCCGCAAGGAGGTGCGGGAGGGCCGCTCGTTCAGCCCGGACGAGTTCGCCATTGCCCTCGAGCAGGTCGTCGCCGGCACCGCGCCCCTGGATTACCGCGACCCCGGCCAGTTCTTCTCCCGCACCTGTTTCACCCGGGCGCTCACGGAGCACGCCGGCATGGTGCTCCGGCGGCTTTCCGGCAAGACCGAGAACACGGCGCCGGTTCTCATGCTGATCACCCAGTTCGGCGGCGGCAAGACGCACACGCTGACGGCCCTCTATCACTTGGCTACCAGCGGTGAAGCCGCGGAGGAATACCCGGGGGTGGTGGACCTCTTGCGGCATGCGAATACGCCTAAGATACCGAAAGCCAGGGTCGGGGTGTTTGTCGGCAACGCCTGGGATCCGAAGGAAGGCCGCGAGACGCCGTGGATCGACGTCGCCCGCCAGCTCGCCGGCGACAAGGG
>JACQRC010000085.1 GCA_016206665.1 Candidatus Omnitrophota bacterium
ATCCTCTCGGGCGGCGTGGATTCGAACGCGCTGCACAAGCCCAAGCGCTTCTTCGGGGCGGCGCGCAACATCGAAGAAGGATGGTCGTTGACCATCATCGGCACCTGCCTGATTGACACCGGCTCCCGGATGGACGACGTCATCTTCGAGGAGTTCAAGGGCACCGGCAACATGGAGATCACGCTGGACCGGAATCTCTTCCAGCGGCGCATCTACCCGGCGATCGACATCAAGAAGTCGAACACGCGCCGGGAGGAGCTGCTGGTGCCGGCTGAGGAGCTGCAGCGGATCTGGCTGCTGCGCAAGGTGCTCAACGACATGAATCCGGTCGAGGCGATGGAGTTGCTGATCGACCGGCTGTCCAAGACGAAGACCAACGCCGACTTTCTAAAGTCTATGAACCAATAATCATAGCAATCAGCAACCAGCAATCAGCTGCTGATTGCTGACTGCTGATGGCTGATCGCTTAGGAGGGAGAAATTATGAAGACTGGTATCCATCCCGAATATGTGCCGGCGATCATCACCTGTGCCTGCGGTGAGTCGGTCCACACGCGCTCGACGAAGCCCACGATCCGGCTGGACATCTGCTCGAAGTGCCACCCCTTCTTCAGCGGGAAGCACAAATTTGTCGACACGGCCGGGCGTATCGAGCGGTTCGAGAAGAAGTACAAGAAGCCGGCGAAAGACACTGCGGCCTGATGTTCGAGCGGCTCAAAGCGATCGTCTCGCGCTTCGAGGAGTTGGAGCGCAAGCTCGCCGACCCGGCCGTGCTCTCGGCGCGGGAGCAGGTGCAGCAATACTCGAAGGAGCTCGCCGGCCTGACGCCGCTGGTGCACCTCTACCGCAAGCACGAGCGGCTGCAAGAGCATTTGCGGCAGGCCCAGGCGATGGCCGCCAAGCCTGGCGACGCTGAGATGAAGGCGCTGGCGGTCGAGGAGGTGGCGCAGCTGCAGCGCGCGCTTTCACAGACGAGCCGCGCGCTCGAGGAACGGCTGCTCGCCGGCGGCGGCGATGCCAATCGGCCGGTCATCGTCGAGATCCGGGCCGGCACCGGCGGGCAGGAGGCCAGCCTCTTTGTCGGGGATCTCTTCCGGATGTACTCGAAATACGCAGCCCGCTGCGGATTGAAGATTGAGACGATGGACAGCCACACCACCGAGTCGGGCGGCTTCAAAGAGATCATCTTCTCGGCCTCCGGGCCGGGGGCCTGGCAGCAGTTCAAATTCGAAAGCGGCACGCACCGGGTGCAGCGCGTGCCGGCCACCGAGGCGCAGGGGCGCATCCACACCTCGGCCGTGACCGTGGCGGTCCTGCCGGAGGCGGAAGAGGTGGAGGTGGAGATCCATCCCAAGGATCTGGAGATCGATGTCTACCGTTCCTCCGGCCCCGGCGGCCAGAGCGTCAACACCGCCGATTCGGCGGTCCGCATCACGCACCGGCCGACCGGCCTGGTCGTCACCTGCCAGGATGAGCGCTCGCAGCTCAAGAACAAGCAGAAGGCGTTGCGGGTGTTGCGGGCGCGCCTGCTGGACCGGTTCCAGGCGGAGCAGCGCGACAAGATTTCATCGGATCGGAAGTCGCAGGTCGGCTCGGGTGACCGCAGCGAAAAAATCCGCACCTACAATTTTCCCGACCACCGGGTGACCGACCACCGGGTGGGTTTGACCATTCACCGGCTCGAAGAGATCATGGACGGCGATCTGGGGGAGATCATCGCCGCGCTGGCCGGGGCGGAGAAGCAGCAGAGGTTGAGCGCGGCATGAACGGCATCGCGATGGCCCCCCGAACCCTGTCACGAACGCGTCAGCTCCTTCAGGCGGCCGCCGAGACGCTGCGGCACGCCGGTGTGGAGGAACCAGAGCGGCAGGCCGCGCTGTTGTTGGCGGCGGTGTTAGGCACGTCGCCGACACGATTGTATGCGGACGATGGCGACATCTCTGAGGACGCGCAGGGAAGGTTTCTGGAACTCGTGGCGGGCCGCGCCACGCGCCAGCCCCTCCAGTATCTGTTAGGCGAGGCGGAGTTCTGCGGCCGAACGTTCCTGGTCGATGGCTCGGTGCTGATTCCGCGTCCGGAGACCGCCGTGCTGGTCGAGGCCGCAGTCGCACGCTTGCGGGCTCAGGCCGGCCGGGCGATCGAGCTTGGCACAGGCTCCGGGGCGATCGCCGTGACGTTGGCCGCGGAGCTGCCCGCCTGCGTGGTCGAGGCCACCGAGCTCTCCGCCGCCGCGCTCGCGGTCGCCCGCGCCAACGCGAGGGTTCAGGGCCTGGCCGGCCGCATCCGATTCCAATTGGGGGATCTCTTTGCCGGAGTGCCGGCGGCGCATCAGCATGACGTCGTCATCTCCAACCCGCCGTACGTGCCAAGCCAGGAGCTGGACCGGCTCATGCCCGAGGTGCGGTGCGAGCCGCGCGTGGCGCTGGAGGGGGGACCCGATGGGACGTCGGTGCTGCGCCGCATCATCGAGCGCGCCCCGGCGTATCTACGCGATGGTGGCTGGTTGTTGCTGGAATGCGGTCAGGGCCAAGCCGAGGTACTGATGGGTGTGGCGCGTTCCAGCAGCTGTTGGCGTGATGGCGAGATCTGCAGGGACGATGGTGGAATTGATCGTGTCGTGATCCTTCAGCGGAATGGATAAACTCGTCATCGAAGGCGGGCCGCGCCTCAGCGGCGAGGTCACGGTCAGCGGCGCGAAGAACGCCTCGCTGCCGATCTTGGCGGCTACGCTGCTCACCGATGAACGGATGGAGATCCGCAACGTCCCGGATGTCGCCGATGTCCGGACGATGCTGAAGATCTTGCAGGCGCTGGGCGTTGAGGCGGTCAAGGACGGTGACCGGGTCACCACGCGCCCAACGCCGAAGCGCCAGTGGCTCGCTCCGTATAAATTGGTCAGCACGATGCGCGCCTCGATCTGCGTGTTGGGGCCGCTCTTGGGACGGCTGCGCAAGGCGCAGGTCTCGATGCCGGGCGGTTGCATCATCGGGCCGCGGCCGATCGACTTGCACATCAAGGGCATCGAAGCGCTGGGCGCGCGCGTCAAGATCGAGCACGGCTACGTCCATGCGACCGCCGGGAGCCTGCGCGGCTCCACGGTCTATCTGGGAGGCCCCTGCGGCTCCTCCGTGCTCGCCACGGCCAACACCATGATGGCCGCGACCCTGGCGCAGGGGCGCACCGTCATCGAGAACGCCGCCTGCGAGCCGGAGGTGGTGGACCTGGCCGATTGCCTTGTCGCGATGGGCGCCAAGATTCACGGCCAGCGGACCCATGTCATCGAGATTGAAGGCGTGAAGGCCTTGCACGGCGCCAGGTACACGATCATCCCTGACCGGGTCGAGGCCGGGACCTATCTGCTCGCGGCGGCGATGACGCGCGGCCATCTCTTCATCAAGAACGGCCGGGCCGAGCATCTGGGCGCGGTCATCGACAAGCTCCGCGAGGCCGGGGTGCAGGTCACATCGGCCAACGGCGGCCTCAAGGTCGACGCACCCCGCGGCGCCCTGCGGCCGGTCAACGTCACGACGCTGCCGTATCCGGGCTTTCCGACCGACCTGCAGGCCCAGATGATGGCCTTGATGACGATCACCGATGGGCTGAGCGTGATCACCGAGAAGATCTATCCCGAACGGTTCATGCACATCAGTGAGCTCAACCGCATGGGGGCGTACGTGTTTCTGGAAGGGGCCAGCGGCATCGTGCGCGGGGTACGCGCCTTAAGCGGCGCACCCGTGATGGCTTCGGATCTGCGCGCCAGCGCGGCGCTGGTCCTGGCCGGCCTGGTGGCCGAGCAGCGGACGGATATTGCGAGGGTCTACCACCTCGACCGCGGCTACGATGGGATGGAACGGAAGCTCGAACAATTGGGCGCGCGCATCTGGAGAGAGAAGGCCTAAACAAGGGAGGTTCAATGGGAGGCGTACCGGTCGTCGTGAGATTGAAGCGGATGGGCACGCTGAAAAAACCGCATCACAAAATCGTGGTGGCTCCGTCGCGGCGGGCCCGCGATGGCGCGTTTCTGGAGGAGGTCGGCATCTATGATCCCTCCAAGACGCCACCGCTGCTGAAGATCAACAAGGAGCGCGTGGCCTACTGGGCGCAGCACGGCGCCTTTGTAACCCCGGCCGTGACGAGACTGCTGCGGTTGGCGGCCTGAAGGCACGCCGGTGATCATCGACGTCATCACCATCTTCCCGGAGATGTTCACGCACGTCGTGGGCAGCTCCATCATCAAGCGGGCCAGGCGCAGCCGTGTCGTGACGGTCGGCGTCCACGATCTGCGCCGCTTCTCGCATGACAAGCACCGCAAGGTGGACGACCGGCCGTACGGCGGAGGGCCGGGCATGGTGATGCAAGCCGAGCCGTTTTTTGAAGCGGTCGCGTCTGTGCGGCGCCGGCGGCAGGCCGCGAAGAGCCGCATCGTGCTGCTGAGCCCGCAGGGCCGGCCACTCACGCAGGCCATCGCCCAACGGCTGGCCAAACAGGCGCATCTCATCTTGCTCTGCGGCCATTATGAAGGCATCGATGAGCGGGTGCGGCGCGCCTTGGTCGATGAGGAGCTCTCGATCGGCGATTATGTGCTGACCGGTGGAGAGCTGCCTGCGATGGTCGTGATCGATGCGGTCGTGCGGCTCCTGCCCGGCGCGCTTGGAGATGTCGAGTCCACGGCCAGCGAATCCTTTGCCGATGGGCTGTTGGAGTATCCCCACTACACCCGGCCCCGGGTCTACCGCAAGATGGCCGTTCCCAAGATTCTGCTCACGGGTCATCACGCGGCGATCGCCGCATGGCGGCAGCGCCAGGCCCAGGCGCGCACGCGGCGCCGCCGGCCGGATTTGCTAGTCCGAAGTCCTAAGTCCTAAGTCCGAAGTCGGTTTAAGTTGACGTGCGCCGCCGCAGCGGCTATGATAGGCGCTCACAGGAGCGAGGGCATGGACAAGGTTGCGTTCATCAACGCCGAGACACTGAAAAAGAAGGCACCGGAGTTTCGCATTGGCGACTTGATCAAGGTCTCGATCAAGATCGTCGAAGGCGACCGGGTGCGGCTCCAGCCCTTCGAGGGGCTGGTGATTGGGCGGCGGGGCTCAGGCATTCACCAGAGCTTCACGGTGCGGCGCATCTCATACGGCGAGGGGGTGGAGAAGGTCTTTCCGCTCTATTCGCCCATGATCGACCGCATCGAGGTCATCAAACCCGGCGCCGTGCGGCGCGCCAAACTGCACTACCTGCGGCACCGCGTCGGCAAGCAGACGCGCGAAACCATTACGTAACCGCCAAACATGGGTGGCCGATTCCACCAGGCGATAGCAGCTCCTACGAAGCCCGACTGCGCCGCCAAGGCTACCACGCCATCGCCGGCGTGGATGAAGCCGGGCGGGGCGCTTGGGCCGGCCCGGTGGTCGCCAGCGCCGTGCTGCTGGGCTCCAGCGACTTTTCCTGCCGGGTCGACGACTCCAAACTGCTCACTCCGCGGGCTCGCGAACGCGCCTACCGGGATATCCTCAAACAAGGCCAGGTCAGGGTCGGGCTCCTGACGGCCGACCAGATCGATGCGCGCAACATCCTGCGTGCGACCCTGCAGGCGATGCAAGAGGCGGTGGCCGGTTTGGACCCGGCGCCGGAGATCGTGCTGATCGATGGCCTGCATGCCCCGCGGCTGGGCATTCGGGTCGTGACGCTGATTCATGGCGAAGCCCAATCCCTCGCCATCGCCGCAGCCTCCATCGTGGCCAAGGTGACGCGGGACCGCCTGATGCGCTTTTACCACCGCCTCTTTCCCCAGTACGGCTTTGATGAGCACAAGGGGTATGGGACGGCCCTCCACCTGCAGCAACTCCAGACGCACGGCCCCTCCTGGCTCCACCGACGCAGCTATGCGCCGGTCCGCCGGGTCACATCGTCCTAAGTTGGCAGACGTCGAGCGCCATGACCTCATCGCGGCAGGACGCGGGACAGGCTGGTGAAGCGCTGGCGGCGGCCTTCGTGCGCCGCCTGGGCTGGCAGATCCTCGAGCGCAATTATCGCACGCGCTTTGGCGAAGTGGATCTCATCGCGCGCGACGGCAGGGTCGTGGCCTTTGTCGAGGTGCGCGCGAAGGGTTCCGGCTCGTTTGGCACGCCTGCAGAATCGGTCACGGCGCGCAAGCAGCAGCATCTGATCAAGAGCGCGCTCGTCTATCTGCGCGCGCTGCGTGATCCCGGACTCCAACCGCGCTTCGATCTGATTGCCGTGGCCCTGGATGAGCAGGGCAAACCCCAGCGCTGCGAGCTCCTCAAAAACGCCTTCGAGTGCAACCTGCCGTACCTGTATTAGCGGTTTAGTATTTGACCTAACCCACCGCCCCCACTATAATAAAGGCTTCGACTTCGACGACACTCATGCGACCAATCTACGAGATTGCCAAACGCCTCGGGGTGCCTGCCCGGTGGGTTGAGCCCTACGGCCTCTACAAAGCCAAGATTTCCCTGGAGGGCTGCGCCAGGCTGCGGAGCCGCGCCCGCAGACGGGGGCGGCTGGTCAACGTCACCGCGATCACCCCGACGAGCGCCGGCGAAGGCAAGACCTGCACGGCGATTGGGCTGACGCAGGCCCTGGGCCGGCTCGGCTCGCGTGTCGTGCTGTGTCTGCGTGAGCCATCGCTGGGGCCGCTCTTGGGCGTCAAGGGGGGAGCCACCGGGGCCGGCCGGGCGCAGGTCGTCCCGGCGGAGGAGATCAACCTCCACTTCACCGGCGATCTGCACGCCATCACCACGGCGCATAATTTTCTCGCGGCCGTCGTCGACAACCACATCGTGCAGGGCAACCGGCTCGGCCTCGACCCGGTGCGGGAGACCTTGCGCCGGGCGATCGACATTCCGGATCGCTCCCTGCGCCACATCGTCACCGGCATCGGCGGCAAGGCCAACGGGATTCCGCGCGAATCCGGCTTCGACATTACGGCCGCCAGCGAGATCATGGCGGTCGTGGCGCTGGCGCGCCACTTGGACGATCTGCAGGCGCGCCTGGGGCGGATGATCGTCGCCTACACTACGGCCGGCAAGCCGGTGACGGCGAAAGCCCTCAACATCGTGGGCGCGTTGTCGGTCATCCTCAAGGATGCCATCAAGCCCAACCTGGTCCAGACGCTGGAAGGCCAACCCACCTTTGTCCACGCCGGGCCGTTCGCCAACGTCTCGCACGGCAACAGTTCGGTCATCGCCACCGACTTGGGGTTGCGCCTGTCCGACATCGTCATTACGGAAAGCGGCTTCGGCACCGATTTGGGCACGGAGAAGTTCTGCGACATCGTCTGCCCGCAGGCCGGCTTTGCCCCGGATGCGATTGTGCTCGTCGTCTCGGTGCGGGCGCTCAAGATGCACGGCGGCGCCGAGGGCGGGCTGGCCAATTTGCGCTGGCACCTGCAGATCGTGCAGCGCTTCGGGCTGACCTCGGTCGTGGCCATCAACCGCTTTCCCGGCGATACGCCGGCCGAGTTGCGCGTGATCCAGCGTTGCTGCCGGCAGCTCCAGGTGCCCTGCGCAATCTCCGAGGTGGTGGCCCGCGGCGGTTCGGGAGGGACGGCGCTGGCGCGTCTGTTGCTGGCGACGCTGCGGCGGCGGCGCGCCAAGAAATTTTCGCCGCTCTACCGATCCGGCGATTCGCTGGAGGATAAACTGCAGACGATCGCGCGCGAGATCTACGGCGCCGACGGCGTCAAATGGGACAGGCTCGCGGAGGAGGATCTGCGCCGCCTGACCCAACAGGGCTTTGGCCATCTGCCGGTCAACGTGGCCAAGACGCATCTGTCCCTCTCCGACGAGCCATCGCTCAAAGGCGCGCCCACCGGATGGAAGCTGCGCGTGAGAGAGTTGCGCGTCTCGGCCGGGGCCGGCTTCGTCGTGGCCCTGTGCGGCAAGACCACGTTCATGCCCGGATTGCCCAAGCATCCGCTCGCGGAGCAGTTGCGCCTATCACGAGCCGGGAAGGTCGTCGGACTGGAATAACGATTCGGTGATTCCGGTGATGAAAACATGATGACGGTGATAAAGCCAGCAGTAGTATCACCGTAATCAACGCTTTTATCACCGGCATCACCGAATAGGCAGGTTACTGATGCAACAGACACTTCAAGATTACCTCAACCAAGTCGCCGCCAAGCGTCCGGTGCCGGGCGGCGGCAGTGTGGCGGCGTATGCCGCATCGCTGGGGGCCAGCCTGGCGGAAAAGGTCGCGGCCTACAGCCGGCATCCAGGAGCCGGCACGGCACGGCGGCGCGCCAAGGCCTTACGGCGGGAATTGGCGCACCTGGCCGAGCGCGATGCGCAGAGCTATCTGGCGGTCGTGCGGGCGTTGAAGCATCGCCGCGGCCTGGCCGCTGCGCTCGAGGCGGCGACGAGGATTCCGGTGCGGGTGGTCCAGCTCGCGTCCGAGACGCGGCAGCTGGCCCTCTCGTTGGCTCGTCATGGGAACCGCCAACTCAAGTCAGACGCCGCCTGCGCTGCGCATCTATCTGCGGCAGGGGTCCGCGCCGCCGCCGCCATCGCCCGGGCTAACTTGAAGCACATTCGTAGCCAGGCCTTCATTGCGAGGATGAACGCTGCGTTGCGTTCGGCCCGATGAGCGTGACCACCCACGTCTTGGATGGGAAGGCGATTGCCCGCCAGCTCAACGATGAGCTGCGCGCCGAGCTCTCGCGCCTGGGCGTGAAACCGGGTCAGGGGCCGCGGATGGCGACGATCTACGACGCGCAGAACCAGGCCTCGGGACGATTCAGCCTGGCCCAGCGCCACTATGCCGAGGGGTTGGGGCTGACGGTTGAGCCCATGGCCCTGCGGCACGACATGTCGCGTGACCAGGTGCAGCAGGCGATCGAGCAGCTGAACCGGAATGCGGCGATCCATGGGATCTTTGTGCAAAACCCCCTGCCCCAGCAGATCGACCCCCAGTGGGTCTCGACGCTCATCGATCCGCGCAAGGACGTGGAGGGCATCCATCCGCAGAATTCGATCCGCCGTTTCTTCGGCAAGGCCCGCATCGGCTCCTGCACCGCTCTGGCCGTGATGCGCCTGATCGAAGAGACGAAGGCAAGCCTGGAGGGCAAGGAGGCGGTGGTCGTCGGGCACAGCGAGATCGTGGGGCGTCCCGTCGGGATGCTCCTCTTGGATAAGCTGGCGACGACGACCATCTGCCACGTCGCGACCCAGAACCTCCGCGCCCATGTGGAGCGGGCCGATATCCTCATCGTCGCGGTGGGCCAACCGCGTCTGATCAAAGGCGCCTGGATCAAACCCGGCGCCATCGTCATCGATGTCGGGATCAACGTCGTGGGCAACAAGGTCGTCGGCGATGTGGAGTTTGAGACGGCATCCACGCGGGCCAGCTTCATCAGCCCGGTGCCAGGCGGGGTGGGGCCTGTGACGGTCATGATGGTGATGAAGAATCTGGTGGAAGCGTACAAGCTTCAGCAAAGCATATAGCAGTCAGCAGCCAGCAGGACACGATAGCTGATTGCTTCTATATTGGCCATGAAACGATTTCAGGACAAATTGCATACCCCCCAGTTCCTCGTGACCACCGAGGTGGTGCCGCCCAAGGGGACCGACCTCTCCGGGCTGGAGAAGATCGTGCCCATCCTCCAACGCAGCGCCGATGCGGTCAACGTGACCGACGGCTCGGGCGCCATGATGCGCGCGACACCGCTCGCGGTGTCGCATTGGCTCTTCAAGCGCGAGATCGACCCCATCTTTCAGATCACGTGCCGGGACCGGAACCGCCTGGCGCTGCAGGCCGATCTGTTGGGCGCCTCCATTTTGGGCGTGCGGAACATTCTCATTCTAACCGGTGATGATCCGAAACAGGGCGACCACCCTGAGGCCAAGCCGGTCTTCGATGTGACGTCCAGTCAGCTCATGCAGGTCGCCCGGCAGCTCGAAGAGGGCAAGGACATGGCGGGCAAGGAGCTGACCGGTGCGCCTGAGTTTTGCATCGGCGCGGCCGCCAATCCTGGCAATCCCAAGCTGGACGATGAGATGTCGAAATGCCAAGCCAAGATGGCATCCGGCGCCGAATTCTTCCAGACGCAGGCCGTCTTCGACATCGAGGGGTTCCGAAAGTTCGCCCGGGCCATAGCACCGCTCGACGCCAAGTGTCTGGCCGGCATCCTGCTGCTGAAATCCGCCAAGATGGCCCGGTACATGAACGAGCACGTCTGGGGGATCAAGGTGCCGGAGGCGCTGATCGACCGGATGGAGCGCGCGAAAGACTTGCGCGCCGAATGCGTCGAGATCGCGGCGGAGTTGATTCGGGGCATCAAGGATCTGGCCGCCGGAGTGCACGTGTACCCGCTCGGCTGGGATGAGCTGATTCCTGACGTGCTGCGGGAAGCCGGGATTCCGCGGTGAGCGCGACCGCCGGGGACTTGCAGACCACCGCGCTGCACGCCGACCATGTGCGGCTGGGCGCCAAGCTCGTCGATTTTCACGGTTGGGAGATGCCGCTCTACTACCGCGGCATCATCGAGGAGCATCAGGCGGTCCGCGACCATGTCGGCATCTTCGACATCTCGCACATGGGGCAGGTCCTGCTCAGCGGAGCCGGAGCCGTCGTGACGCTGCAGCAGCTGGTGACGATCGATGTCGCCAAGCTGCAGGACGGCCAGGCCGGCTATGCGCTGCTGCTGAACCACGAGGGCGGCATTCGCGACGACATCATCGTCTACCGGCTGACCGCCGAGCGGTGGCTGATCATCATCAACTGCGGCAACCGGGAGCAGGATGTCGCCTGGCTGCAGAGCCACCTCGCCCCGCGAGCGACGCTGGCCCATGTCAGCGCAGGCCGGTCGATCGTAGCCGTGCAGGGGCCGCGCGCGGCAGAGGTCATCCGGGAATTGGCCGGGGAGACGGCCGCCGGCGTGGGGCGGTTTCGCATCCGGGTCCTGCCGGGCCGGCAGGAGGGATGGCTGTCGCGCACCGGCTACACCGGCAGCGACGGCTACGAGTTTTTTGTCCGCGACGCCGATGCGGTGGAGCTCTGGCGCAAGGCGCTCGATGCGGACTACAGGGTGCAGCCGGCCGGGTTGGGCGCGCGGGATACGCTGCGGCTCGAGGCCTGCTACCGGCTCTATGGCAACGATATGGACGAGACGACGACGCCGTTTGAGGCGGGGCTGGGATGGGTGGTCGATCTGACCAAGCCGGACTTCATCGGGAAGACGGCGATCGTCCAGCGGCAGGAGCCTGCGCGCCGGCTGGTGGCGTTTGAATTGTCGGACGCGGCCATTCCGCGCAGCGGCTATGCCATCTCGCTGAGCGGCCGACCTCTGGGCGCCGTCACGAGCGGCAGCTTTAGTCCGGCCCTGCGCAAGGGCATCGGTCTGGGGTATGTGCCATCCGCGGCGGCAACACCCGGCACCGAGGTGGAGGTGGAGATTCGCGGCCGGCGCCATGCAGCAGTCATTGTGAAAGGGCCGTTCTATCGGCAGTGACTAGTGACGAGTGTCGAGTGACGAGTGGAGACAACCAAAGGAACCGATGAATATTCCTGCTGACTTGCGTTACACCAAGAGCCACGAATGGGCGCGCCGGGAGGCCGACCAGAAGAGTGTCGTCGTCGGCATCACCGAGCACGCGCAGGAAGAACTGAAGGATGTGGTCTTCGTGGAGCTGCCGCCCGTCGGCAAAGCGGTGAAGGCGGGCGAGGCGGTCGCTGTCGTGGAATCGGTCAAGGCCGCTTTCGACATCTACGCGCCGGTCTCCGGGACGATTGCGGCGGTGAACACGCAGCTGGAACGGCAGCCGCAGCTGGTCAACCAGGACTCGTACGGGCAGGGCTGGTTTTTCAAGATCACGCCCTCCCAGTCCAAGGAATGGGAACAATTGATGTCATCCGGCGATTACACCAAGGCGCTTCAAGTTTCGACCTGACGATGGACTACGTCGCCAACACGACCACGCAAGAGCAGCAGATGCTGCGCGCCATCGGCGTGGAGCGATTCGAGGAGTTGCTGAGCGACATCCCCGCCTCGTTGCGCAACCCCACGCTGGCCTTGCCGGCCGGTGTCGCCGAGTTGGAGCTCGTATCCCGCGCCAAGGCGCTGGCCCGGCAGAATCGCTGCGCCGAAGAGCTCGACTCGTATCTGGGTGCCGGCATGTATGAGCATCACATTCCGTCCGTCGTCGATGCGCTGGCGAACCGGGGCGAATTTGCGACGGCGTATACGCCGTATCAGGCCGAAGCCAGCCAGGGGACGTTGCAGGCGATCTACGAGTACCAGACCCTCATCTGCGAGCTGACCGGCATGGAGGTCGCCAACGCCTCGCTCTACGACGGGGCCTCCAGTCTCGCCGAGGCGGCGCTGGTCGCGCTGCGCGTGACCGGGCGCAGGCGGCTGCTCGTCTCTGAGGCGGTCCATCCCGAATACCGCCAAGTCCTGCGCACCTATTTGGATGGCAACGGCTGGCCTGTGGAGGAAATTCCCGCGCCGTCAGGGATCACCGACCGCGCTGAGATCGCGCAGCGTCTGAGCCACGACGTGGCGGCGGTCATCGTGCAAACGCCGAACTTCTTTGGCTGCGTGGAGTCGCTGGCTGAACTGGGTGAGGCGGCCAAGCGCCGGGGGGCGCTCTTCATCGTCTGCGCCTATCCCATCGCCCTGGGTGTCATCCAGCCGCCGGGCGTAGCCTCCGCCGACATCGTCATCGGCGAAGGGCAGAGTCTGGGCAATCCGATCTCCTACGGCGGGCCGACGCTGGGATTTTTCGCCGCGAAGCAGGAGTTGGTGCGCAGGATCCCAGGACGGCTGGCCGGCCGAACCGTGGATGCCGAGCGCGCGTGCGGCTATGTGCTGACGCTGCAGGCGCGCGAGCAGCACATCCGGCGGGACAAGGCCTCCTCCAACGTCTGCACGAATGAAGCGCTGTTAGCGCTGCGCGCGACCATCTATCTGAGTGCTCTGGGCCCCCAGGGGTTGCGCGAGCTCGCCCTGCTCAATCTGCAGAAGAGCCACTACGCGCACAGTCGGCTGCGGCAGATCCCGCAGGTCACCGCGGCCTTCGCGCAGCCCTTCTTCAATGAATTCGTGATTCAGTTTGCCGACAGCGTCGACACCCAGCGGCTGGAGCAGCGCCTGCTGGAGCAAGGCATCCTGGGCGGGGTGAGTTTGGGCCGCTGGTATCCGGCGCTGAAGCAGGCGTGGCTCATCTGCGTGACTGAGACGAAGACGAAGGCCCAGATCGACCGATTCATCGACACGCTCGCGCAAAACGTGCAGGTGGCCCATGGCTGAGCCGCTGATCTTCGAGCTCTCCTCGCCGGGACGCCGCGGCACGGTGTGGCCGGCCTGCGATGTGCCGCAGCAGCCGCTGGAGACGTTGCTGCCGGCCGCGCGCCGTGCCCAACCTCCGCGCCTGCCCGAGGTCTCCGAGCTGGACGTGGTGCGCCATTTCACCCGCCTCTCCCAGATGAACTATGCCATCGACACCACCTTCGTGCCGCTGGGCTCCTGCTCCATGAAGTACAACCCGAAGGTGAATGACCGCATCGCCAGTTTGCCGGGGTTTGCCCAGTTGCATCCCTATCAGCCGGCCGAGACCTGCCAAGGGGCGCTTGAGGTGTTGTATCGCCTGGAGCGCGGATTGGCGGAGGTCACCGGCATGGCCGACTGCTCGCTGCAGCCCTCGGCCGGCGCGCAGGGGGAGTTGACGGGCCTCAAGATCGTCCGGGCGTATCATGCGGCGCAGGGCCATCCGCGCAAGGTGGTGTTGATTCCGGATTCGGCGCACGGCACCAACCCCGCCTCGGCGGCATTGAGCGGTTACACGGTGCGGGAGATCAAGTCCGGCCGCAACGGCCTCGTCGATGTGGCGGCGCTGCGCGAGGCGATGCATGGCGATGTTGCCTGCCTCATGCTGACCAACCCGAACACGCTGGGCCTCTTCGAGCGTGAGATCCTGCAGATCACCGCCATCCTCCACGAGCACGATGCCCTCGTCTACCTTGACGGCGCCAACATGAACGCCATGCTGGGGCTGGTCAAGCCCGGTACCATGGGCGTCGATATCATTCAATTGAACCTGCACAAGACCTTTTCCACCCCGCACGGCGGGGGCGGACCTGGCGCGGGCCCCGTCGCGGTCGTGCAGAAGCTCGTACCCTTTCTGCCGACGCCGCGCATCGAGCGGCAGGGCGATCGGTATGTCTGGAATGACCGGCATCCGCAGTCGATCGGACGCGTCCGGTCCTTCTATGGCAATGCCGGCATCCTCATCCGCGCGTGGGCCTACTTAGTGGCGCACGGCAGGGAAGGCTTGGTCAAGATCGGCCGGATGGCGGTGATGAATGCCAACTATCTGCGCGCCCGCCTCGCTCCGCATGTGGAGCTACCCTACGGCCGCACCTGCATGCATGAATTCGTGGCCTCCCTGGCTGCGTTGAAGCCGGCGGGCGTGACGACCCTGGATGTGGCCAAGCGGCTGCTCGATTACGGCTTTTACGCCCCGACGATCTATTTTCCGCTGATCGTCTCCGAGGCGATGATGATCGAGCCCACCGAGTCAGAGTCGAAAGAGACGCTGGATGCGTTCGCCGATGCCTTGATCGCCATCATCGATGAGGCGCGCCGCGACCCGGAGCTGGTCCGTACTTCACCCCATGCGACGGCGGTGCGGCGTCTCGATGAAGTGCAGGCGGCGCGTCAACTCGACCTGCGCTGGCAGCCTGCGCCAGGCGAGAAGGCTTCTCGATGACGGCCACCAGCCGACCGCCCCTCGTCTCCTCGCCACTCATCACTCATCACTGGTCACTCGACTGGGACGTCCGCTGGCACGTGGGCCGGACGCCGTTGGAAAACATGACAATCGACGAGGAGTTGCTACAATCATGCCACGACACCAGCCGGCCGCTGCTGCGCGGCTACGCGTGGCGCCAGCCGGCGATCTCGTACGGCTTTGCCCAGCGCACGGACGCGCTGCATGAGGCGGCGGGGCAAGCAAGCGTGGCGTTGGTCCGGCGGCCGACCGGAGGCGGGCTGGTGGTGCATGGCGGCGATCTGTGCTACTCGTTGATCGTGCCCCGGGTCGTGATCGGCTCGATGCGGGAGCTCTTCGCCCTGGCGGGTGAGCGGGTGCGCGCGGCGCTGCGTCACTTAGGCGTCAGTGCCATGTCTGCCGTTGAGGAGCTGCGCCACGAAGCGTGCGCCGCAGGCGCGCTCAGGTCGGATGTGATGGTCGGCGGCCGCAAAGTGGCCGGCTGCGCCGGACGCCGGACGCGCCAAGCGCTGCTGGTCCAAGGCTACATCGCCGTGATGGCTCCACCGCAGGAGGCGATGCGTGTCCTGCCTGATCGGCTGCGCCGTCAGATCGAGGAGCGCGGCACGACGCTCTCCGAGAGTTCCGGCAGAGGGTTCAGCCCTGCAGAGGTTTTTGCGGCGTTGCAACGGAGTGAGGACGTCATCCATGCGATGTGATACCTGCAAGAAAGAGGTCGACGAAGTGATGCGGGTCGTGGTGAACAAGGGCTACGACCGGGCGCTGGCGCGGCCCATGTACAACTGCCGCGAATGTTTTGAGAAAAAAGAGCAGACCAAGCGGTACAACCAGGCACAGACCAAGGACAAACCATGAAGACCACGGTCATCGGGAATTATCCTAAAGTTGCAGAGGACAGCTACGGGACGAAGGTCATCGGCGCGTTGAACCGGTGGCAGAAGGGCGAAGTGAACAACGAGGATCTGGAGCAAGTCTTCAGCGAGACGACGGCATCCGTCATCGCCGAGCAGGAAGCCGCAGGGATCGACATCATCACCGATGGGCAGATCCGCTGGGAGGATTTGGTCACACCCCTGGCGAAGCGGGTCGATGGCTTTTCCATCAACGGGCTGACCCGCTTCTACAACAACAACGTCTACTACCGCCAGCCCATTTTGGAGAGGGCCCCACGCTGGAAGGGTCCGGCGCTCGTCGACGACTTTCGCAAGGCGAAAGCGTTAGTGAAGCGCGCGGCGCTCAAAGCCGTCATCCCAGGGCCGTGGACCTTCACGCAGCTCATCGAGGACAGGCACTTCAAACAACCGGTCAAATGCATGCAGGCCCTCGCGGAGATTCTCCATCAGGAGGCGAAGGCCCTGGCCGAAGCCGGGGCGGCCTTCGTGCAGATTGATGAACCCTCGGTGGGAGCCACACCACCTCCCGCGGCCTCGTGGCTGAAGGCGATGAGCACCATCACCAAAGGTCTGCCGGCCAAGACGAGCGCGCGCTTTTATTTCTACAGCCCGGACGGGTTATTCGCCAAGCTCCAAGACGCGGCGGTGGATGCGATCGGCCTGGACATCGTCTCTGATCCGAAGCTCTTAGGCCGCATCCTCAAGGTGCGCTGGCACAAGGCGCTGGGCCTGGGGTGCGTCGATGCGCGCAACACCAAGCTGGAAACCATCGCCGATTTGAGAAAGCTCTTCGACCGGGTCACCAAAGTCGTGCCGGCCGATCAACTCTTTGTGAGCCCAAACTGCGGCCTCGAGTTTTTGCCCCACGACAAAGCGATCGCCAAATTGCGTCTGATGGTAGATGCCGTCAGGCAATGGCAGAGAGGATAAGCGCATTCCATGTTGCTGACGACATCGGTAGGTAGTTTTCCCAAGCCGGATTATCTCATCAAAGCCCGCAGCCGGTTTCGCAAGAAGGAGATCGGCCAACAGGAGCTGCGCCGGCTCGAGGAGCAATCCACCCGCGAGTGGATCGCCCGCCAGGAGGATCTGGGCATCGACATCCTCGTGGACGGCGAGCAGTACCGGGGCGACATGGCGACCTACTTTGCGGAGAACCTCGAGGGCTTCGCCATCAGCTCGCTCGTGCGCTCCTACGGCAACCGGTACTACCGCAAGCCGGTCGTCATCGGGCCGATCCGCCGCAAACGGCCCATCACGATTGAATGGTTCAAGTTCGCACAGGGCCTGACGAAGAAACCGGTCAAGGGGATGCTCACCGGCCCCTACACCATCATGGACTGGTCCTTCAACGAGCACTATCCGAACCGGCGCGCGGTGGCCCTGGCGATTGCCCGGGTCATTCACGATGAGGCGAAGGATTTGGAGCGGGCCGGCGCCACATACATTCAGATTGACGAGCCAGCCCTCTCGACCCGGACCGAGGAGATCGATTTGGCCATCGAGGCGATGAAGATCTGCACCCAGGGGCTGCGGGCCAAGACGATCACGCACATCTGCTACGGCGATTTTGCCGCGATCTACCCCAAGATGCTGAAGCTCGCCGTCGATCAGATCGACCTCGAGTTTGCGAACCGCAAGTTCGAGCTGCTTGCGACCTTCAAGAAGCCGCGGTTCACCAAGGAGGTGGGCCTGGGCGTCGTCGATGTCCACTCCCACCGGACGGAGAGCAAAGAGGAGGTCATCGGCAACATCGAGCAGGCCCTGAAGGTCTTCAAACCAGAGCAGATCTACGTCGATCCTGACTGTGGCCTCAAGACCCGCACGGTGGATGAGGCCGTGGACAAACTTAGGGTCATCGTGGAGGCCGCCAGGGAGGTCAGGTCTCGCCTGGGCACTAAGCACTCAGTGCATTCGACTTCGCTCAGCACTGACCCTGAGCGAGCGAAGCGAGTCGAAGGGTCAGCACTCAGCACTAAGGCCAGGAGGCTCGTCAACAGTAGATGACGCGATCCAAGATCACCATCCCGCAACTCCAATCCTGGAAGCATGAGCACCGCAAGATCACGATGCTCACGGCCTACGACTATCCTGTGGCCAAGCTGCTCGATGAGGCGGGCATTGACGTCATCTTGGTCGGCGACTCGTTAGGGATGGTCGTCCTGGGCCAGCCGAACACGACCGGCGTCACCATGGAGCAGATGCTTCATCACGCCAAGGCGGTGCGGCGTGGCGTCTCGTCCGCGCTCTTGGTCGGGGACATGCCCTTCGGCTCCTTCCACGCGACACCCGAGGAGGCGATTCGCAATGCGGCGCGGTTCGTCCAGGAGGCCGGGTGCGAGGCCGTCAAATTGGAGTGGCATCCTGGCGTCGAACGGATCGCAGAAGCCATCGTCAGGACGGGTATACCCGTCATGGGCCACGTGGGGCTGACGCCGCAGACGGCGAGCCAAACAGGTGGGTTCATTGTCCAGGGACGGGATGAGGCCTCGGCCCAGCGCATTCTTGACGCAGCACTGGCCTTGGAGCGCGCCGGCTGCTTTGCCATGGTGCTCGAATGCATCCCTGAGCCGCTCGCCCAGGACATCACGACGCGGCTCTCGATTCCTGCCATCGGTATCGGCGCGGGGCGGTACTGCGATGGCCAGGTGTTAGTGACCTACGACCTGTTAGGCCTGTTTCAGGCCTTCACGCCCAAGTTCGTCAAGCGGTACGCTGATCTCTCGGGGACCATCACCGAGGCCGTCAGCCGATTCAAGCAGGATGTGGAGCAGGGGAAATTCCCTGGGGCGGCGCAGGTGTATCACATCAAACAGACCACGGAAGCACGGAAGGTAACAGAAACGAAGGCTACATTACAGGCTAATCGGTGATGCCGGTGATAAAAGCATGATTACGGTGATAAAGCCGATTCTATCACCGTAATCACAGCCTTTATCACTGTAATCACCGAATGCAAAAGCAGTCCATGGCGCTCACCGGTTACTATCCAGTTTCTCTCTTAGTCAAACACAAACCCTGCGTGATCGTGGGCGGAGGAGTGGTCGCCCAGCGCAAGGTGGAGACGCTGCTGCGCTATGGGGCGAAGATCGCGGTCATCAGCCCAGAGGCGAGACCGGCGCTGGCGCAGCTGACGAAATCCGGCAAGATCCGATGGTTGCGGCGCAGCTTTCGAGCGACCGATCTCCGCGGGGCCTGGCTGGTCTACGCCTGCACCGATGACCATCACGTCAACGCCGCCGTCTTCCGGGCCGCGCAGCGTCATCGCGTTCTCGCCAATATCGTTGATGTGCCGGAGCTTTGCACCTTCATCGCGACCTCGCAGGTCAAGCGCGGGGGCCTCGTCTTTTCCATCACCACCAGCGGGGGCAGCCCGGCGTTGGCCAAACGCGTGCGGCAGGAAGTCGAGCGGGTCTTCGGGCCTGAATATGGCCGGTTCCTCAGTTTCTTGAACCGGCTGCGGCCGTCGGTCATGCGGCGCATCGCCACACCCGCGGCCCGCAAGCGGGTCTTTACGCGACTGGCCCGCCGCGATGACATTTTGGAGCTGCTGAAACGCGGCCGGACACAGCAAGCCCGAGCGCGCGCCGAGCATCTGATTGCGCAGGCCTCGAATCATGGCGGTTAACATGCTGCAGCTACACATCGCCCTCTCGATCTTCAGCTACGGCGCCTTTCTGATCGCGTTCGTGAGCGGCATCCTGTTCCTGGTCTTGGAGCGGCAGCTCAAGCACAAGCAATTGGGCCGCCTGTTCCGCTGGCTGCCGCCGCTGTCGCTGCTCGACCGGCTCAACTACCTATCGATCACCATCGGCTTCGGGGCCTTTTCCATCGGCCTCGTCCTCGGGACGATTTTGGCCGTCCAGTCGCTGGGGGCGCATTGGTTGAGTGATGGGAAGGTGTGGCTATCGATGGTGACCTGGGTGGCGTACGCGGTCCTGTGGTCGATTCGGGTGAGCTCCAGCCTGCGCGGACGCAAAGTGGCGATTCTGTCGATTCTCGGTTTCAGCCTAGTGCTGTGGACGTTGTTTGGTGGGCGGTATGTGCTGCCCACGTGGCATGCGTACCTGTGAGTGGCGAGTGACTAGTGAATAGTGAATAGTGACTGGCAAAGGGGCAAGGTGAGAGGGTAGGGTAGTGCAGATTCTCGTGGTGGGGGTGAATCATCAGACCGCACCGGTGGAGGTGCGCGAGCGGCTGGCCTTGGCCAAAAGCCGGCTCGGCGAGGCGCTGCACGCGGCGCGAAGCCATGGCCATCTGGCGGAATGCGTGATGCTCTCGACCTGCAACCGCGTCGAGCTCTACGGGGTCGTTCCGGAAGCCGATGGCCAGGTGGAACGGCTGAAGGACTTTTTTCAGCGATACAGCCAGTTAGAGCTGCCGCTGTTAGATCAGGTCCTGTACAGCTTCCAACAGCCGAACAGCATCCGGCATCTCTTTCGCGTCGCCAGCGGGCTGGATTCGATGGTCATCGGCGAGAGCGAGGTGTTGGGACAGGTAAAAGAGGCCTACGAGATCGCCCGCGGGCAGGGGACGACCGGCAAGGTCTTCAACGTCCTCTTTCAGAAGGCCCTGAATGCGGCCAAGGAGGTGCGCACGCAGACCGGCATCAACCGGGGCGCCACCTCGGTGGGCTCGGTGGCGGTCCGGCTGGCGCAAAAGATTTTTGGGCCGTTGCAGCGCCACACCATTCTCATCATCGGGGCCGGTGCCATGGGGGAGCTGACCCTGCGCCACCTCGTCAAGTGTGGCGCCGAATCGATTCTGGTCTCGAACCGCTCCTACGATCGCGCGGTGGCGCTGGCCGAGCAGTGGGGCGGTCAGGCGATGACCTTCGAGCAGTTGGAGCAGGGCCTGGCCCAGGCGGACATCGTGATCAGCTCAACCGGAGCGCCCCACGCGGTGCTATCGGCATCCCAGGTGCAGGCGGCGATGCGCGCGCGCCGGAAACGGCCGCTCTTCATCATCGACATCGCGGTGCCGCGCGATGTGGAGAGCTCCGCCGGCTCGTTGGACAACGTCTATCTCTACAACATCGACGACTTGCAGGGCATCGTGGAGGGCCATCGAGCGCAGCGCGAAGAGGCGGCCGCCGCGTCGCAGGCCATCATCGACCGGAAGGTGCGTCTGTTCATGGAGTGGCTCGCGACCAATGGCACGCCCCTTGCGGCTGGGCACGCGCGGCAGCCGGCTGGCTCTCGCCCAGACTGAACTGGTTCGGCAGCGTCTCGCTGCCGTCGGCTGTGGCTGTGAGCTGGTCATCATCAAGGCCGAGGCAGACCAGCGCCCGGATGCTCCGCTGGTCGCCATCAGCGGGGAGGGGATCTTTGTCAAGGAATTGGAAGCAGCGCTCACCGCAGGGCGCATCGACGCTGCCGTCCATAGCCTGAAGGATTTGCCGACGACGCTGGGCCGCGGATTGACGCTGGGCGCGGTGCTGCCGCGCGAAGATCCGCGCGATGCGTTAGTGGCGCGCGATGTCAAGACGTTCGAGGCGTTGCCGCAGCGGGCGCGCGTGGCGACCTCAAGTCCCCGCCGGCGCAGCCAACTGCTCCATCGCCGTCCTGATGTGCAGTTCGTCGAGATTCGCGGCAATGTGGACACCCGGCTGCGCAAGCTGCGCGAGGAAGGGCTCGACGCGCTCATCGTGGCCTACTGTGGCCTGAAGCGGCTGGGCCTTGCTGACCAGGTGACGCAGGTGCTGCCGACGGAGTTGATGCTGCCGGAGCCTGGGCAGGGGGCGCTCGCCGTGGAAATCCGCGCCGATGATGCCGCGACGCGCAAGCTGGTTTCACCACTCAACGACTCAGCCACGCAGGCCTGCATCGAGGCGGAACGCAGCCTGCTCCTCGCCCTCGGCGGCGGCTGCCGCGTCCCGATCGCTGCGCTGGGAACGATTACCGACAACAAACTCTCGCTGGAAGGCGGTGTCTGGTCCGCGGACGGGCAACATCTGGTGCGGATGAAGATTTCAGGCAGTGTGAATCAGCCCAAGGAGCTCGGTCAACATCTCGCTAGCCAGTTGCGACAGGCGGGTGCTGACCGGTTGCTCAAATGATACCATGAAAATCGGATATCATCTGTTTGATTTCCATGGTGCGGCAACTGCCTCCCTGGCACGAAAACCTTCGGAAGCGCCAGGTCAAATCACCGAAGATCTATCTGCGCGACAGCGGGCTGTTGCATCAACTCTTAGGGATCCGGTCAGCGCAGGAGTTGCTGGGTCATCCCAAAGGCGGCGCCTCGTGGGAGGGGTATGCCATCGAGGAGACCTTGAAGATCCTGCAACCCGATGACGCCTCCTTCTGGGCCACGCACCAAGGCGCGGAGCTCGATCTGTTCCTGATCAAGGACGGGCGTCGGCTCGGGGTGGAGGTGAAGCGCGTGGACGCGCCGACCCTCACCCCGTCGATGCGCATCGCGCATGACGACCTGCGGCTCGAGCGCCTCGTGGTCCTCTATCCCGGGACGGCGCGCTATGCGCTGTCCGACTGGGCGTCCGTGATGCCGTTAGCGGTCCTGGCCGAGGGCAACGCGCAGGCCCTGTTTCCACGCCGGCCGCGCTCCCGCACCCATCGCAGGACAGCCCGCAGGCGCCCGGGGTGATCCGTGGCGGAGAGGAATACAGGCACAACGATCTCCAGAGGCGAGAGTTCCATAAGAGGAGAGGAGTAGGAGGAGAGGAGGAGTAGACGCTTTACGCATTTCTTGTGGCTGCCATAGGTTACAAATAAATTCTGGGTGATGGTCTTGGAAGGAATTAATTCATAACTCCTTTAGATATATATTTTTACATAAAGCGTCTACGCAGCGTCTACGCAGCTACGCAGCAGAAACACAGAGGCGCTTCGGTGACTCTGTGGCAGGGGCAACGTCGCGGCGCTTCGGTGATTTGGTGATTACGCGCCAGTAGCTCAGTTGGATAGAGCATCAGCCTCCGGAGCTGAGGGTCGGTGGTTCGAGCCCACCCTGGCGCACGACTTCATTATTAGGGCCGGCAGGGGTCCTGGCTCGGGCGGCGGGCTCCGCTACCGCGGCTCCGCCGGCCCCCCTCGCCACCCCTGCCGGCTGTCGAGAGAGATATGACGAATGAGAATCGGGTGATCCCGTCGGGACGACGTAAGTCGCTGCGCGAATTGAATCCAGCACTAATTTGGGGACAAAAACGAATTGGCGGTTTCGCATAAGGTCTTCAACATTGTTGTTGTGATTTTGATTTTTGGTGGAGTGGCGCTCTATTCGGCGTCGCAAAAGACGACGCCAACCACGAACCAATCCACCGATGAGCACTGGCAGCTGTTGACCACAGGGACGCTCGCGGTTGCACATGTGGAACGACGGCTCTACGAAAAAGAAGGATCGAACCACTTCTTCATTCGCGTGCGTCTCACCAACGTGATTCAGCAGTCCATTGGGGTCGACCTTGCTCATTATTGGCAGGTCATCTATCCCAACCAATGGGGCATACACCAGGAAGATCATCGCACGATGATCGACGAAAAGCACATGGTCGATGAACCCCTGGACAATCAGCAAAAGGAGCAGCTGATCACTGAGTATCATGCGAGGAAACTGACGATGGTCAAGCCAGGGCAAGCCGTCGACTATTACCGGGAATTCAATGCGAGCGGACGAGCGGATGTGGATCGGGGTCACGGCAACTATTTTATTCTCAGCTTGGACGGACGCGTCTTGGTTACCGATGGAAGCCGTGTGGAAGCGCTCGACTGCACATGGGGACCAAGGCACTCTGGATGCGGTGATCTCGTGATACCATTCCCAGTCAGGTGGCAGGGCGTTCCGCCCGATGGTCGCATTATCACTGAGCGATTGGATTGAGGAGCGGGGTGGCGAGCGGGCGTACGCCCCGGCCAGGACCCCTGCCGGCCATTGATTAAAAGAACAGGATGAAAGGAAGCGTTGTAGCGTCATGCCTGCGCCCACGACGATGACCCAGACCACCGACCACGCCCTCAAGCTCCTCTGGCCCGACGGCCACGAGAGCATCTATCCGGCGCGTGAGCTGCGGCTGGCCTGCCCGTGCGCGGGATGCGTGGACGAGATGACGGGGCAGCGCAGGCTGCTCGCAAACGCCGTAGCGCAGGACGTGCGGCCGCTGGCCATCAGTCCTGTCGGTCGGTATGCGATTCATATCCGGTGGTCTGACGGGCATGATACCGGAATTTATTCCTTCGAGCGATTGAGGAAAAGGTGTCCATGCGAAGCGTGCGCTACGCAAAAAGGCCAGGTCAAAAGTCGATAGACTACGTAGAGGAATTTCGTTTGATGCAGCTGAGAAATTTCAGCCGGCTCTCGCCAGGCCGGAAACTGCGTTGGCTCGCAGAGATTCGGGATGTCGTCTATCGTATGGAGCCACGAGTGCTCCAATTTCATGAGCAGGAAAAGGAGAAGATCAGAGGGATAAAGAGATGGGATCGCCAAAAGGGGTAGTTTACCTTGTCGGCGCCGGGCCGGGGGATCCATCACTGATCACCGTCAGAGGCGTGGACTGTCTGAAGCAGGCCGAGGTCGTGGTCTACGACCGGCTCGCGCATCCGAGTCTGCTCGCCTACGTCCCGGCGAAGGCGCAGCGCATCTATGTGGGCAAGGCGGCCGGGGCGCATACCTTGTCACAGCCGGCCATCAGTCGGCTACTCACCCGGTACGCGAAGCATGGCAAGCGCGTCGTGCGCCTGAAGGGCGGCGATCCATGGCTGTTCGGCAGGGGAGCAGAAGAGGCGCTGGTCTTGGCGAAGGCGCGGGTGCGATTCGAAATCGTGCCCGGCGTGACGAGTGCCTTCGCGGTGCCGGCCTATGTCGGCATTCCGATTACCCTGCGCGATGAGGCCTCGGCCGTGACGGTCGCGACCGGCCATGAGGATCCCACGAAGCAGACGCAGGCGGTCGACTGGGAAGCGCTGGGCCGGAGTGAGGGGACGCTCATCGTGTTGATGGGGGTGGGGCAGCTGCCGCAGATCGTCGCGGCGCTCCGCCGCGGCGGCAAGCCGGCCTCAACACCCTGCGCCGTCATCATGTGGGGCACGTGGGCGAAGCAGCGCGTCGCGACGGGGACGCTGGCCACGATTGAGCGGCGCTGCCGGCAGGCGAAGGTGGCAGCACCCGCCATCATCATCATCGGCGAGGTCGTGAAGTACCGTCGATGGCTCGATTGGTACGCGAAGCGGCCGCTCGCAGGCAGGAAGATTCTGGTGACTCGACCACAGAGCCGTGGCGGGTCGCTGAATCAGCAGCTTGCAGCGCTCGGTGCTGAGGTCTATCAGGTGCCCACGATCGAGTTGGAGCTATTGCACGATGCCCGCATCAAGACGGCCTTGCGCCGGCTCGACCGGTACGACTGGCTGCTGTTGACCAGCGTCGAGGGCGCGGAGCGGTTGCTTGTACTGCTGCGCGAGCTGCGCATCGATGTACGGCGGTTGTCGCACCTGAAATTCGGCGCCATCGGGCCGAAGACGGCCGAGCAGCTCCAGCAGGCGGGTGTGCGTCCCGATGTGGTGCCGGCCACCTTTCAGCAGGAGGGCTTGTTGTCGGCGTTGCGGCGCGTGGGATGGCGGGGCAAGCGTGTGCTGCTCTTGCGGGCGGCCGAGGCGCGCGATCTGCTGCCGGAGGGGTTGCGGAAGTTGGGCGCCCGGGTGGATGTGGTCCCGCTCTACCGGGCGAAGCCGCCCGCGCATCTGCGAGGGCAGTTGCAGGCCGTGCTGTCGAACGGCAGCGTGGATCTGGTGACCTTTACCTCATCGGGCTGCGTCGAACAATTTTGGCAGGCGCTGCCGCCCGGCTTGCGCCATCGGGCCAGGCGGTGGCGGGCCGCCAGCATCGGGCCCATCACGTCACAGGCGGTGCGCGCCCGCCACGTGCCGGTGGCCATCGAGGCGCGGCAGGCGACCATTGAAAGTTTAGTCGAAGCCATCGTGCGATACTGCAGGAAGCGAGGACGGGAATGAGCGGCAAGGTGTTGGTCATTGATGATGAGCCCAAGATCGTCGGGATCCTGAAGAGTTTTCTGGAGGCGAAGGGGTTGACCGTGGTCACGGCCAGCGATGGCGAGCAGGGCATGACCGTCGCCATGAAAGAGCAGCCGGATCTGGTGCTGTGCGATGTCAAGATGCCGAAGAAGGACGGCTACACTTTCCTCAAGGAGTTCCGGGAGAAAAATGCCAAGCGCTGCCCCTTCATCTTCGTCACGGCGAAGGAGGAGCCGCAGGACATCATGACCGGCTACCGCCTGGATGCCGATTTTTACGTAACCAAACCGTTCCAATTGGAAGAGCTGTACCGGAACATGGAAAAGCTCCTGCGGCTCGCCCCCCTGATCAAGCCGAAGGACGAGCAGGCGCCCTAAGCCCCATGGCCTACCCCCAGACCCGCCTGCGGCGGCTTCGCAGCCATCCAATTCTGCGCGCCATGGTGCGCGAGGCCAGGCTGAACCCTGACCAGCTCATCCTGCCGCTCTTCGTCCGCCACGGACGCCACGTCCGCGAACCGATCGCCTCGCTGCCCGGCCACCATCAGTTTTCCGTGGACCGGCTCGTCCGTGAAGCGGCCGAAGCCGCGCGCGTCGGCGTGCGGGCGGTGCTGCTCTTCGGCATTCCCGCCAAAAAGGATGCGCGTGCCTCGGAATCCTATGCGCCGTCCGGCATCGTCCAGCAGGCCCTACGGGCCCTCAAGGACCGGCGGCTGCCGCTTGCCGTCATCACCGACGTGTGCCTCTGCGGTTACATGAGCCACGGCCACTGTGGGATGGTGCGTCGGCAGGGTCAGCGCGTGACCATTGACAATGATGCCAGCCTCGATCTGCTGGCCCGGACGGCCGTCTCCCATGCCAAGGCGGGCGCGGAGTTGGTCGCCCCCAGCGACATGATGGATGGGCGCGTGGGAGCGATCCGCCAGGCGCTCGACCAAGCCGGATTCACTCATCTACCCATCATGTCGTACGCGGCGAAGTATGCGTCGAGTTTCTACGGGCCGTTCCGCGAGGCGGCCGAGTCGGCGCCGCGATTCGGGGACCGGACCGGTTATCAGATGGACCCGGCCAACGCCCACGAAGCGTTGCGCGAGGTGGCGCTCGACCTCGAGGAGGGCGCCGATATCGTCATGGTGAAGCCCGCCCTCGCCTATCTGGATGTGATCTACCGCGTGAAGCGGCGGTTCGGCTGCCCGGTGGCGGCGTACCATGTCAGCGGCGAGCACGCCATGGTCAAGGCGGCCGCAGCGAAGGGCTGGCTCGATGAAACGAAGGCCTCCATGGAGATCCTGTTAGCGATGCGGCGCGCCGGCGCGGATCTAATCATCACCTACGGGGCGAAGGAGGCGGCGAAATTCCTGCAACCATGAAGCGCGTCCGGCGTCGGAGTTTGTGGCAGGAAGCCCAGCGCTTCCTGGCCGGCGGCGTGAACAGTCCGGTCCGGGCCTTCCAGGCCGTGGGGGAGGAGCCGCTCTTTGTGTCGAGGGCGCGCGGCGCGTATCTGTTTGATGAGCGCGGCCGCCGGTACATCGACTACATCCAGGGCTGGGGCCCGGCGATCCTCGGCCATGCGCACCCGGCGGTGATGGCGGCCATCCGACAACAATTACAGCAGGGCCTGGCCTTCGGGCTGCCCACGGCGGTCGAAACGGCCCTTGCGAGGGAGATCGCTGCCGCGTTGCCATCGATCGAGCAACTGCGGTTCACCAGCTCAGGCACCGAGGCCTGCATGAGCGCCATCCGCCTGGCGCGCGGGGTGACCGGCCGGACGAAGATCGTGAAGTTCGAAGGCGGCTACCATGGCCACGGCGACGGATTCCTCGTCAAGGCCGGCTCCGGGATGGCGACCTTCGGGCTGGCGAGCAGCGCGGGTGTGCCGAAGGCGGTCGCCGACGAAACGATCGTTCTGCCGTACAACAACGTGCCGGTGGTCCATGAGGCGCTGGAGCGGTTAGGCTCATCGGTCGCCTGTGTCATCGTCGAACCGGTGGCGGCGAACATGGGCGTTGTTGCACCGGAGCCTGGGTTCCTTTCGATGTTGCGCCAAGTGACGAAGCAGCAACAGATCCTGCTGATTTTCGACGAGGTCATCACCGGCTTTCGTCTGGCCTACGGCGGGGCGCAGACGGTCTTCAAGGTTCGGCCCGACCTGACGATCTTGGGCAAAATCATCGGCGGCGGGTTGCCCTGCGGGGCCTTCGGCGGGCCCAGAGCGCTGATGAGCCGCCTGGCTCCGACCGGGGACGTGTACCAGGCAGGCACCCTCTCCGGCCATCCGCTCGCGATGGCGGCCGGGCTGGCCACGCTGCGATGGCTCAAGGCGCATCCTCCCTACGCGCTGCTCGCCGCGCGGACGCGGCGGCTCGTGGACGGCCTGCGCCGGATCGCCGCGGACAGCAAGATGCCAGTGCAGGTGCAGGCGAGCGGCTCGCTGTGGACGGCCTTCTTCGCGCGCCGGCCGGTCACCGGCTGGGCCACCGCCAGGCAGGCCAGCACCGAGCGATACGCCCAGTGGTTCCGCTGCCTGCGCCGCGAAGGCGTCCTCCTGCCGCCGTCCCAGTTCGAGGCCTGTTTCGTGGGTGTCGCGCACACGGATGGCCTGGTGGATGCCACGATGCATGCGGCGCGCGCGGCCTTTCGCGCGATGGCGTGAAAGACCTTGACACTCCAGAACTTTCTATTATGATGAAGCCAGGTTGTGAATTTTTTCACAAACTTACGGCACAGGAGTCATGCCCCGCCACCCCCGCATCCCCGACGCTGGTGTCACACGGCTCTCGCTCTATTTGCGCGAACTCTCGCGCCTGGAGGGGGAGGGGGCGAGCTTCGTCTCGTCCGCGGAGCTGGCGCGCGCCCTGACGCTGACCAGCGCCCAGGTGCGCCGGGACTTGAGTTATTTCGGGCAGTTCGGGACGAGCGGGCGCGGCTACGAAATCCGGAGGCTCAAGCGGATCATTCCGCGGATCTTGGGGCTGGAGGGGCGGATGTGGCGCGTGGCCCTCGTCGGCTCCGGCAACCTGGGCTCGGCTCTCTTGGCGTACCGGGGATTTCGCGAGCGGGGCTTTGTCATCAAGGCAGTCTTTGATAAGGATCCGCGCAAGGTCGGCCGCGTGGTCGCCGGCCAGCGGGTCGAGGAGGCCGGCTGGCTCGCCGACGTCGTGCGCGGCCGTCGCATCCAGATCGGCATCATCGCGGTCCCGGCCGTGGCGGCGCAAGAGGTGTGCCGCCGACTCGTGCGCGGAGGAGTCAGGGCCATCTTGAACTTTGCGCCCGTCAGTTTGGCCGCGCCGCCGCACGTGAAGCTGCGCAACGTGGATTTGTCGGTGGAGTTGGAAAGCCTGTCCTATTACCTGAGCTCGCTCAATGCCAACCGCTGACCTCGCTGCACCCTCCACCGCCACAGAGCTTGCCGGCAAGGCGGCCTTCGTCCACCGGCTCTTCGATGCGATCGCGTGGCGCTACGACTTGTTCAACCGATGCGTGAGCCTGTCGCTCGACCGCCGCTGGCGGCGGATCGCGCTGGAACGCGCAGAGCTGGGCGAGGGGATGCACGTGTTGGATGTGTGCACCGGCACAGGCGACTTGGCGCTGGCGGCCGCATCGCGCGTGCAGGGGCGGGGCGCGTCAGGTGGTGGGATGGCCGTCGGGCTGGATTTTAGCGCGCCCATGCTGCGGCACGCGGCGCGCAAGAGCGGCCAAAGCCGTTCGGGCGCTCTGTGGCTGTTAGGCGACGGGCAGCGGCTGCCGTTTGGTGACGGAACCTTTGACCGGGTGACGATCGGGTTCTCGACGAGAAACTTTGCCGATCTGAACGCAGCCTTGCAGGAGATGCGCCGTGTCCTGCGACCGTACGGGCGGCTCATCGTCCTGGAGACGGGCAAGCCGCAGCATCCGCTCGTGAAGCTGGGCTACTACGCCTATCTGTTTGGAGTGATGCCGTTCGTGGGGCTGGTGGTCTGCGGCCTGTGGTGGCCGTTCCGGTATCTGGCCAGGTCGATTCAGCGGTTCGACGAGCCGCCGGAGTTTCTGGCGCGGCTGCGCGGCGTGGGATTTGACCGGGCAACGCACCTGCCACTCTCGTGGGGGCTGGCCGATTGCTATGTCGGCGTGAAAGGTTTTGCATGAGCCCCTTGGCAGAGATTGTCGCGCCGATCGAACAGCCGCTGGCCAGCGTGGGACGGTTTCTCTCGCGCCAGTTGGCGGAGGAGCTGGTCACCCACACCGCCTCACTCACGCGGGCGCATCTGGAGGACCGGGAGCTGCTCAGCGAGGTGGCCGCCTACGTCTCGGCAGGCCAGGGCAAGCTGCTGCGTCCGACGCTGGTGCTGTTAGCCGCGCAGTACGGGCCTGCGGCCGAGGCGAAGCGGGAGGCGCTGGTGCAGGCTGCGACCGCGATCGAGCTGGTGCATGACGCGACCCTGATCCATGATGACATCATCGATGAGGCGCCGTTGCGGCGCCGGCGGCCCTCGGTGCCGTCCAAGTGGGGCTCCGAGGTCTCCGTCATCATGGGGGACTTTCTGTACGCCAAGGCCTTCTCGTTGCTGGCTGCGTTAGGAGATCTGCGGGTGATTGAGCTGATGGCGCAGACGACGGCGCGCCTGTGCCAGGGCGAGATGCACGAGGTGGAGCGCCGGTTCGATGTGACGATCCGGGATGAGGAGTACGTGCGCCTGATTGACGCCAAAACGGCCGCGTTGATGGCCGCCTCATGCGAGACGGGCGCGCAGCTCGCGGGCGCATCGCCTGAGGTGGTCCGGCGGCTCTCCGAGTTCGGCCGCGCCTTCGGGTTGGCGTTTCAGATTGCGGATGACTGTTTGGATTTCGTCGGGGACGCCGAGTTGCTGGGCAAGGCCGTGGGCGCTGATGTGGGGCAGGGCAATCTGTCGCTACCGGCCATCTACTGGCTGCGGGAGCTGCCGCCGGCGCAGCGCGATGAAGTGCATCAGATTTTGACTGAGACGGCCGCAGGCCCCGATGAGCTGCGCGCCATCGTCGAGCAGATTCGCCGCTCGGGAGCCGTGGACGCGGCCTATGCCGCGGCGGCGCAGTGGGCCGAACAGGCGAAGGCGGCGCTGCCGGAGGGGCCGGCCCGGGCGGCGCTGGCGGCGCTCACGGACTACGCGGTCAGCCGGAACATATAAGGAAGGAGCCGAAGATGCCCAACATTGGCTTTGGCGAGTTACTGATCATCCTGCTGGTGCTGCTGCTGCTCTTCGGAGCCAGGCGGCTGCCGGAGATCGGCCGGTCGTTGGGACGCAGCATCCAGGAGTTCAAGCGCGGGATGAAAGAGCCGCCGGAGGACCCGCCGACGGGGGACGAGTGACGAGTGACGAGTGACTAGTGAATAGTGACTGGTGGTTGGCAAACAAAGAACGGACGTGACTGGTGGCGAGAAATCATCATGATCGTTGATGCTCCGCGACCGCTGTTCGAACATCTCGAGGAGCTGCGCCGTCGGCTGTTCGTCATGCTGGGCGCTGTGGCGGTGGCCAGCCTGGCCGGATACGTGTGGGCCCGGCCGATCCTGGAGTGGCTCACGAGGCCGGTCGGACACCTGGTCTTTTTGACGCCCCTGGAGGCCTTCACCTCCCACCTCAAGGTGGCGGTGATTGCCGGCGCGGTGCTGGCCTCGCCGGTCGTCGCCTACGAGCTCTGGAAGTTTGCGGCCCCAGGCTTGGGACCGCGCGAGCAGCGCTGGGCGGCGATGGCGGCTCTGGCCGCAGGTGGATTGTTCGCGGTCGGCGGCTTCGTGGCCCTGCGATGCGTCATGCCCGTGGCCCTGCGGTTTCTGCTCAGCTTTTCCTCGGAGAGCCTGCAGCCGATGATCTCCATCGGCAGTTACCTGACCCTCGTCATCATGCTGACGCTCATCTTCGGTCTCGCCTTCGAGTTGCCCCTGGTCACGGTCATCCTGGCGAAGGCAGGGCTGGTGAGCCCCAGCCAGCTCGCCGGCAACCGTCGCTTCGTGATTCTGGGCATCTTCATCCTCGCTGCGGCCCTGACGCCTGGACCGGACGTCATTTCGCAGGTGTCACTGGCGATCCCGCTGGTCGTCCTGTATGAGATCAGCATCTGGCTGGTCCGGGTGGTGGGGTGATGGAACCCTGGTGGCAGCAGCCGGTCAGCCGCCGGCAGTTCATCCTGCGCGTGGGCTGGGGTCTGGTGTACGGCTCGCTCCTCAGCTGGGCGATGGCGACGCTGCGGTACATGTTTCCGAATGTGCTGTATGAGCCCTCCGCCGTCTTCAAGGCCGGATTGCCGGGCGAATACGAAGTCGGCACCGTCACCACCAAGTGGGTGCGCGAGCAGCGCACCTGGATCATCCGCAATTCACAAGGGATCTACGCCTTGTGGGCGCGCTGCACGCATCTGGGCTGCACGCCGAACTGGTTCGACACGGAGCGGCGGTTTAAGTGCCCCTGCCACGGCTCCAACTTCAATATTGACGGCGACGTGATTGCAGGTCCTGCGCCCAAGCCGCTGTTCCGCGCCGCGGTCTCGCTGGCCGAGGACGGCCAGCTGCAGATCGACAAGGCCCAGCTGGAGAACCGGCCCGGCAAACGGGAAGGCGGCACCTTCTTCCTGCCGTACAAATCCGCATGAACTCCCTCAAGAAAACCAAACTCTGGAAGTCGATGTTCCGGCACGACTTTCAGGACACCCCGCGCACCCGCCTCCAGCGCGTCTTCGGCAACGTCTTTTTGCATCTGCACCCTGTCAAAATTCCCGTCGATGCCCTGAAGTTCACCTACACGTGGGGGTTGGGCGGCATCTCCTTCGTCCTCTTCTTCGTCCTGATCGTCACGGGAGTGCTGTTGATGTTCTACTACCGCCCGACGACGGGGTTGGCCTTTCGCGACATGAAAGATCTGGAATACGCCGTGACCCTCGGGACGTTCCTGCGGAATATGCACCGGTGGGGCGCGCACGCCATGGTGATGACGGCGATCCTGCATATGGTCCGCGTCTTCCTCACGGGCGCCTACAAACCGCCGCGCGAGTTTAACTGGGTCATCGGCGTCATCCTGCTCACCCTGACCTTTCTGATGAGCTATACCGGCTACCTGCTGCCGTGGGACCAGCTGGCATTGTGGGCGGTCACCGTGGGCGCGAACATGGCGGCGAATACCCCGGTCCTGGGCAACGAAGGCCCCTTTTCGATCGTCACCCCGCTCAACGACGTGAAATTCGTGATGTTGGGCGGGACCTCGGTGGGGGAGGCGGCGCTGCTGCGCTTCTACGTCATGCACTGCATCGCGATTCCCTTCATCGCCGCGCTCTTCATGGCGGTCCATTTCTGGCGCGTGCGCAAGGATGTCTTTTCCAGGCAGACCGGGGAGAAGGTCGATGTCTGGCCGCACCTGGTCTCGCGGGAGCTGCTGGCCACGATCTTGACCCTGCTCGTGCTGTCCATCTGGTCCTTGGCTATGAATGCGCCGTTGGAGGAGATGGCGAATCCGACCGTCACCCCGAACCCCTCGAAGGCGCCGTGGTACTTTGTCGGGTTGCAGGAACTGTTAGTCTACTTCGATCCCTGGATCGCCGGGGTGCTGATGCCGACGATCATCGTGATCGGCTTGATGGCGATTCCCTACGTGGATGTGAACCCGAAGGGGGTGGGCCGGTATGCGTTCACGGAGCGCAAGTTCGCCTGGTCGATCTTCCTCTTTGGGACGGCGCTGTGGTTCGCGCTGATTTTCATCGGCACCTACTGCCGCGGCCCCAACTGGGAGTGGTACAATCCGGGCCAGACGTGGTCGATCCGCCGCATCAGCAAGTTGACCCTCATGAACATCCCGAATTTCTGGGGGCTGATTCTGCTCGGGGCCTACTTCCTACAGGGGATGGTCATCTCGCCCCAGTGGAAGCAGCGGTGCGCCGTGCGGCTGGGCGAGGGGCCGACACGGCTGGCGTGTCAGGGCCTCGATTTTGGCCTGGGCGCCCTCATGGGTGCGGCACTGATGATTCCCCTCATCTGGACACCTGAGTTCTTCCGCACGCTGGGACAGTCCCGCAACGCACCGCTGATGCAATCGCTCTTCGCCCTGCGAAGCCACTTAGGCGCAGCAGGGGAGCTCGCCATGGTCGGCATCGTAACCGTCACGGCGCTCTGCTTCGGTCTGGGCGCGGTCGGATTTGGCCGGTTCAAGGACCGGCTGTGGGGACGGCTCGGCCTGGTGAAATACGCGGTCGTCATCGGGCTGCTGCTGCTGATGGCCTCCGTGCCGGCCAAGATTCTGCTGCGGCTGCTCTTCGGCGTGAAATATATCGTCTCCTTCCCCACGGTCAGTTTCAATATCTGACATGACCCCTTCGACTCGCTCCTCACTCCGTTCGTCGCTCGCTCAGGGTCATGGTGAGCAAGCGCCGCCTTTGGCGGCGCGCGTCGAACCATGAAGCGACAGATCTTCGTCCTGCTCTCGCTGGCGACCCTGGTCGTCTTTCTCATGGCGTGGGCCGCCGACAGCCGTAAGGAATGGGTGGGCATTCAGGAGCGGTTCAATGCCCGCGCCGCCAAGCCGGAACCGATCGGCATCCGGCAGATCATGGTCGCGCCGCTCAACAGGATCGACCGGTGCACGACGTGCCATCTCGCCATCGACCGGCCCAAGGCGGCGCAGGCCGAGCAGCCGTTCACCGCGCACCCCGGCGACTACCTCAAGTCTCACCCGGTGGAGAAGTTTGCCTGCACCGTGTGCCATGCGGGCCAGGGGCTGGCGACAACGGTGCAGGCTGGGCACGGCGAGGTCCGGCACTGGGAACAGCCGCTGCTGCGGGGGGCGTTGGTGCAATCCTCCTGCGCCAAGTGCCACGGCGACTTGGAGACGATCAAGGCCTACGCGCCCATGCTGGTGCGCGGCAGGCAGCTCTTCAAAGAGGAGGGTTGCATCGGCTGCCACGCCCTGCACGGCTTCGGCCAGACGGTCTCGGTCGACCTGTCCGAGGCGGGATCCAAGAACCTCCACCAGCTGGACATGACCTTTGTGAAAGGGCCGCACACGCTGAGCCAATGGCTTTATGAGCACTTCAAGGATCCTCAGCGCATCACCCCAGGTTTCACCAGGCAGGAGCTGCCGCAGGGAGAGATGGAGATCGCGCCGACGGCGATGCCCAACTACCGGCTGACGGATGAGGAGGCGCAGGCGCTCACCATCTACATGATGAGCCTGACGGATGAGCAGGTGCCTGGCAAGTATGTCAAGTCCCTGGCGGCTCCCGAACCGCCGATCACGACCGAGAACGCCGTCGCCTACGGCCGCGCGGTCTTCGATAAGTACGGCTGTGTCGGCTGCCATGGCCAGAACGGCCAAGGCGGGCGCAACAACTGGAACGCGGTGGACGGTCAGCAAGTGCCTGCCCTGACCTATGTGAAGGCCGGATACACGAAGGAGGCGCTGAAGGCCTTCATTGCGCGCGGCAGCCAGCCCCTGGCCAAGCTCGATCCGCACGGCCCCAGCCCCTCGCTGTACATGCCGCGGTGGCAGGAGAAGATCTCCGACGAGGAGCTGAACGCCCTCGTCGAATATCTCTACCGCCTGGCCCCGGATGAGACGGCCAGTGCCGCCCCCACGCCGTAACGTTCGGCGGGCTTCCTCGCCGCTGCTTGGCGCCGCGCTGGTGTGTATCGCGGCGGCCGGCCTCCTCGAAGCCGGCGCGTCCAGCCCACCCACCACGTCCCTCACCGAAGAAGAGCAGGTGCGTCAGCTCGCCAAAGCCCCGTTCGCCAACGACCTGGGGCCGGAGGCCATCAACGTCTCCGGCTATCCATCGGAGATGCAGGCCAAATACGAGGTGTTCAAGCAGCGGTGCAGCAAGTGTCATACCCTGGCCCGGCCCATCAACGCGCAGTTCGCGAGCGCCAAGGTGTGGGAACGGTACGTGAAACGGATGATGCTCCGGCCCGGCAGCGGCATTTCGGGCTCCGATGGCAAGGCCATCTGGGAGTTTCTCTCCTACGATGGCCAGGCGCGCAAGACGGCACGGCGCGCCGAGTTCGAGGCCTTACGGCGCCGGCTGTTGCACGAGTTCAAGGCCAGATATCCCCAGCGCTACCAGGAGCTCTACGCGGGGCATGAGGATGAGGTCGTGAAGGTCAAATGAGCGGATTTTTGCTATAATCAAGCATGATGAGACCGCGTGTCGTCGTCGCCATGAGCGGGGGGGTGGATAGCGCCGTCGCCGCAGCGCTCCTGCAGGATGAGGGCTATGAGGTCATCGGCATCTCGATGCAGCTCTGGCCCAAGGAGCTCTGCGGGGAGATTCGCGAGAAGAGCTGCTGCTCCCTGCGGGATATCGGTGATGCGCGCGCCGTGGCGGACCGGCTCGACATTCCCTTTTACGTCTTGAACCTGGAACAGATGTTTCAGGCGCAGGTGATCGATTACTTTGTCGACAGCTACCAAGAGGGTCTCACGCCCAATCCCTGCATCGCCTGCAACAACACGATCAAGTATGGCGAGCTGCTGTTGAAGGCCGAGGAATTGGGGGCCGAGTCCGTGGCGACGGGCCACTACGCCACCGTCGGCCATGACGCGGCGCGCGGGCGCTACGAGCTGCGCGAGAGCGTGGATGCGGCGAAGGATCAGTCCTATGTGCTCTTCGGCCTGACGCAGCGGCAGCTGTCCCGCGCCCGGATGCCGGTCGGAGCATATACGAAGCCCCAGGTCCGCGCCATGGCGCGCGAGCGCAACCTGCCGGTCGCCGAGAAGCCGGACAGCCAGGAAATCTGCTTCATCCGTGACGGCAACAAGGACCGGTTTCTCTCAGAGCGCCTGGGCTCGGAGGCCGCCCCAGGGCCGATCGTCGACACCAGCGGCAAGCAGCTCGGCGCTCATCAGGGGCTCACCGGCTTGACCATCGGCCAGCGCGAGGGGTTGGGCATCGCGGCGAGAGAGCGGCTCTATGTCCTGAGGATGGACCGTGAGGAGAATCGGCTGGTCGTCGGCACGCGGGCTGAGATGGGGCAGCGGGGGCTTCGCGCGCGCCGCGCCAACTGGATCGACGGCGAGCCGCCAGCGAAGGGGCGGGAGGTCGAGGCCAAAATTCGGTCGCACCACGTGAAAGCCCGGGCCGTGATCACGGAGGCCGACGCAGCCACCTTTGCGCTGGAGTTTGCGGAGCCGCAGTTCGCCGTCACACCCGGCCAGGCGGCTGTGCTGTATGAGGGGACTCGAGTGCTTGGGGGAGGGTGGATTACTGCGAATCATGAGCAATCAGCAGTCAGCAATCAGCAATCAGCTTCACGAAAAGATTGAACGACTACAAGAGCAGCTGCGTGGCTATGGACGAGTCGTTGTGGCGTTTTCGGGCGGCGTAGACAGCAGCTTCCTGCTTGCGATCTGCGTCGAAACGCTGGGCGCCGACGCCGTCGTCGCGGCGACGGCCGATTCACCGTCGCTGCCGCGCAGGGAGTTAGCCGACGCAAAGGCGTTCGCCACAGGTCTGGGCGTGCGGCACGTGATTCTGGCGACGCAGGAGCTGTCGAACGACGCCTATCGTCGGAACGCGCCCAACCGCTGCTACTTCTGCAAGGCGACCTTGTACGGTGAACTCGTGCAGTTGGCGCGGGCGGAAGACCGCGTGATGGTCTACGGCGCGATTCTTGATGACTTAGGCGACCACCGGCCGGGCGCGCTCGCGGCGCAAGAATTTGAGGTCCGCAGCCCCTTGCAAGAGGTTGGTCTGAGCAAACAGGAGATTCGCGAGGCCTCACGGCAGATGGGCCTGCCGATGTGGGACAAGCCGCAGGCCGCGTGCCTGTCCTCGCGTATTCCGCACGGCCAGGAAGTAACCACGGAGAAGTTAGCGCAGATCGAACGGGCCGAGGAAGCGGTCAAGGCCCTCGGGTTCCGCCAGGTGCGCGTCCGCCATTTCGGTACGACAGCACGTGTGGAAGTAGGTGCCGACGAAGTCGAGCGGTGTCTGGAACCATCCATGCGTGTGGCCGTCATTGACGCCATCGAGCATGCCGGCTTTGTCACCGTAGAGATCGATTCGGAGGGCTACCGCTCCGGAAAACTGAACATGGTGCCAGGATGACAGACAGGGGTTCTGGCGGTAGGGCCTCGCCCCGACGGGTCCTGCCGCCGCCCACCCCCACCGTGCTCGGCTGGGGGTGTTCGAGCCGCTCTCGCCCCCCATCCCCCCGACCCTGCGCGCGGTGGGGGTCCCCCGGGCGGCGTCACCCGTCGGGGCGAGGCACACCTCTTCGCCAGCCCTGTTGAAGCGAGCACAGTTTGACCCGGCACTGCGGTACATGGTACCGGTATACCGGTAGGTACCGGTACATTTTTCACTACACAGGAGGCAATTTCGACATGCGTGTGGCCTTTATCTTGATGACTTCCGCTGCAATCTTGGCTGGCTGTGCCGGTGCAACAACAAACGTGAGGCACGGCAATCCGGCGCTACGCCCTCATGTTTACTCTCAGCCATACGATACGGTATGGGGGGCCGCTGTGAAGGCGGCCACGAGTGTTAATAGTTGGGCCGTGACTTCAACAGATAAAGCGAGCGGAGTCATTGCCCTCAGCAAGGGTTTCAACCTTTGGACAACGGGAACCAAAATGACAGTGTACGTGCAGAAATTGGCCGACGATAAAACCCAGGTCGATATGCAGAGTTCTCTTTCTGGATTTAATGGGGTCCTCACACTTGATTATGGCCAGAACAAGCGCAACATCGCCCGATTCTTTGAAGAGTTGGATAGGACATTGGCAACGATTCAGCAATAGAGCCGTGAACATGGAACCGGTTCTATTTTTCGCTCGCTGGCCCCGTTGGAGTGCTAATGTTTGACCCGGCACCGCGGTACTTAGTAGCGGTACACTGGAACAGCCTATGTGGATGTGGAACGATTTAGAATTTCTCTCGCGAACCGGCAAGGCGATACCACTGATCTCCGCTGCCGCGGCGTTCCTCGCAGTCGTTGGAGTGCAGTTCGCAGGGCTCAAGATTAATGGGAGAGTTGAGTATCTGAGGAAACAGGCAGATCTCGAAAGAAAGCGTACGCCACCAAAGGTTGACGTTGATTTGGCCTTGTCAGAAAAGGGCAATTTGTTCGTCGTTCTCCAGTCTGGCAACTCTGTTCCGTTCAAGGCCAACTGGGTTGTGGTTACTAAGGGTGACAAGATAGTGGGCGGATTTATGCTAGATTGGACGGAACATTACCCAACGCCCGAGAAGCAACAATGGCAATTCAAAGTATCTGTTCAAAGGGATGAATTGGTTGAAAATTATCTGGAGTTACGGTTGAACCATGTGTCAGTTTACTCTTCTGAGTGGGGCGACCCCAAAGAGTTGAGCGGGCGCATCGTTAAAAAGTACGTCTGGGCAGACGGCGGTTTGAAACACGTTGAATAAAGTTAAGATTTGCATGGCGGTGCTGGTTACGTGAAGCATCTACATGCCATTGCAGCAATAAGGAGGTGTGCGATGCGCTGGCTCCGGTTACTTATCGGTGTTGCCCTACTCTCCACACTGGGTACGGCTGTACCATCATATGCGGCTGACCCTCAACATCCGGACTGGGCTATACAAAAGAATCCGCAGGAATTCGTTTTATTCGGTAGCAGTAAATCTAATAAATTTCACCGCCCAACGTGTCAGTATGTGCAGCGAATCAAAGAAGGGAATCTAGTGGGTTTTCGCTCACGAGAGGAAGCTTTACGAATGGGCTATGTACCATGCAAGGTATGTCGGCCATGAAAGGGAGGATGGAAGAAGAGTTGGTTCGAGAACGGTAAGAGGACGCAATGAAGATCCCGTTGTGGTGTCGCTCAGCACCGTATGTTGTTTGGCTAGCCTTAGCGGTCTTCACTTTAGCCGTTCCCGCCTATTCGGAAGATGGCACATACGATGCGGTCGTGACGACAGATAGTGGAAGCTACACGGTGCCCGTGGAAGTCGAAGGTGGAGAAGTAACATTCGTTCATTGGCCGAATGGCGGCGATATGCATGTGTATGGAGCAGAGATTGCAGATAGTGAGGCCCAGGGATGGAACTCAAGGGATGAAAGCGTTTCAATTGAGATCGATGATTATCCAGAAGCGTCTGATGAAGAGTAATGGTGAAGAACAAGAAGGCTTTTCATCTCCAGCTCTTCCAAATGCGGTGGACCCTGACATAAACAGCAGGAGGCGCATCATGTGGCGATCGAGCGTGACATTGCTTCTCATGGTGGGAATCGCATTTAGTGGTGTGGAAGCAGAGGCACGTTCTCGCGGTTCCGGCTCTCGCAGCCGGAGTAAGGGGTACGGTTATACCAACCCTCAGTCACACTCCGTCCAACCTCGCATTAACAGAAAGGGCCAGTTCGTGCCTGGTCACCAGCAGACGTCACCGAACGCGACTGATAAAGATAACTACAGCACAAGTGGAAACGTAAATCCTTGGACCGGAAAGCCGGGTTCAAAGAGCTCAAAAAGTCTTTACTAGTAGGTTCGAGTTCCGCCGCAGCGGGACGAGAACCGAGGGGGGTTCCAAAGGCACGTGAAAGTGTGGGGGGAGCAGTATATCTCCCCCCACACACAGCCGGGGAGAACAGGCCTGCCCGCCCGTGAATTTGCTTGGTACACAGGGGACACGTTGAGTAAAAATGGAACCGGTGCTGATTTTATAGTGAAGTGGCTGGAGCTTCGGTAAGATGCTTTTCTTCATCGACGAAAGCTGGCAGACAACCCACGACCGAAAATACAAAGCCGGCGTGTTGGCTGCGCTGCAGGTTAAAAGCCACGATTTTAACAAATGCTCATTAGACATCCGCGCTCTCAAAATCGCTCATCTTGGTTATAAGGCGGGCACCATAGAGCTGAAGGGCAGAGGCGCTCTAAGATCTTACCTCTTTGGTTTGGAATCAAAGGGTGTTCGTTCGAGGGAGCTTGACCTGGTGAGAGCTGTGTTGAGGCACATGGGCACGTTGGGTACGACGGCTTTTGCGTCCGTGACCTTTGCCAAGGAAGAAATTGATTTAGCGTGCGCTGACACCGATCATCTTGACCGTCCGTTTTACTATCTGTTTGAGAGAATCAATCTCTTCATGAAAGAGCACCACCCAGGCCTAGTCGCGAAACTGGTCTTTGACGACCGCGGACTTCAGACGAATGAGCGGATTTCCAGCGCGGTGAGTAATTTTTTCCATAAGAGCCAGACCGGCCAGTCGTTTGATAGGATTCTCAAAGTACCGTTTTTCGCTATCTCAAGGGAAAATATTGGCATCCAAGTCGCTGATATTGTGGCCTACGTCTTGGGAAGTCGATTTACAGGGAGCCACAAGGAATACGAGTTTTTCAAGTTGGTTAAGGCGATGGAGTTCAAGAGCAGGACCACAAGACTGGTAGGGCAAAGACAGCTTGCGTGGCTTGGCTTTAAGGTCATAAAAGAAAAAGGGGCTGGCGATTTGTTGGTTCCAGTAGGAACCTCTAAACCTATGGGGGAACCGGAAGGCTCCCCACCAACCCCTAGGCTGTAAGTATAGACTGGTAACGAGCCAGCGTCAAGAAGAAAAACCTAAGACCTCAGGTTCGAGCCCGTAGGACGAGAACCAAAGGGGGGTTGCTCCCGCCGTGAACAGTGCGGGGGGAAAGCCTTTCCCCCCGCACACCCCTGAGGGAAAGGAGAACTGAGGGAAACCGTCGGTTTCCCTCAGAACGGTTGCCGCTAGGGACGTAGAGTTTAGCGGCAACCGTTGGCGGAGTAGCTCAGTGGTAGAGCA
>JACQRC010000008.1 GCA_016206665.1 Candidatus Omnitrophota bacterium
GCCACAAGGTGGCCGATGCCGTCGTCATCTTGGGCAGCATTGACATCGTGTTAGGCGAGGTGGATCGATGACCCTTCGACGCGCTGCGCTTGCTCAGGGTCATGGTGAGCGAGGCCCCGCCGACAGGCGGGGCGGAGTCGAACCATGATTGGTGAAGGGGTACTGCGCGGCATGGGGATCACCTTCAGGACCATGCTCGAGACCTATCCGTGGGGACGGGGGTTGTTGCGCCTGCTGCATATCCCATCTACAAACGGCCTGATCACCATCCAGTATCCAGAACAGCGGCAGGTACAACACGAGCGATTTCGGTACTTTCCCTTCCTCGTCCACGACGGTGATGCCGAGAACCCTCGCTGTGTCGCCTGCAAGATCTGCGAGAAGGAGTGCCCGCCCCAGTGCATCTACATTGAGGGCGACAAGGATGCGCAGGGCCGGCCGCTGAAACGGCCCAAGGTCTTCGACATTGACATCTCGGTGTGCATGTCGTGCAACATCTGCGTCGAGGTCTGTCCGTTCGAGGCGATCAAGATGGACAACCGGTTCGAGTACGCCGGCTACGAGCGGTTCCTGCAGTTGCGCGCGACGAAAGAGGATCTGCTCAAACCGAATGCCTATTTCCAGGCAATCAAGCCGGTCGAATCGGCCGAAGTGGATGCGCGCCTTGCGGCGAAGGCGACCAAGACTGCGGCCAAACCGGCATGAGGGCACTCGACCAAATCTTTGTCCAGTTCAAGGCGACCGTGATCGAGGCGGTGGGGCGCGTCGTGCCAGAGCCCCTGCTCCCCTGGTGCTCGATGGCATTCAACATCGCGGTCATTGCCGCCATCGCCCCGGTGATCATGATGTATCTCACGTGGCTGGAGCGCAAGGTGGTCGCCCGGATGCAAAACCGCATCGGGCCGAACCGGGTCGGGCTCTTCGGCCTGGGCCAGCCGATCGCCGACGGCATCAAGATGCTGACGAAGGAGGATGTCATCCCGGAGCGCGCGGACCGGCTGCTCCATTTCGCAGCGCCGGTGCTGGCGGTCATTCCCGCCCTCTTGATCTTTGCCGTGCTGCCCTTCGGACGGAACATGGTGGCGGTCGATCTCAATGCGGGTCTGCTCTATTTTCTCGCGGTGTCGTCGCTGGGGACCTTCGCCGTCTTTCTGGGCGGCTGGGCCTCCCGCAGCAAGTTTTCGCTGTTGGGCGGGATGCGGTCGGTCGCCCAGCTCATCTCCTATGAGGTGCCGATGGTGCTGTCGGTCGTCGCCGTGGTGATGGCGACCGGCACCCTCTCGACGGTGCGGATCGTCGAGGCCCAGCGTTCGCTGTGGTTCCTGTTCACGCCGTGGGGGCTGGTGGCCTTTGGCATCTTCTTCTTGAGCGGCACGGCCGAGGCGAACCGGACGCCCTTCGATTTGCCGGAGGCAGAATCGGAGATCGTCGCAGGGTTTCACACCGAATACAGCGGGATGAAGTTTGCGCTCTTTTACATGGGCGAGTTCCTGAGCGCCTTCGCGATGTGCGGGCTGGCCGCGACCCTCTTTCTGGGCGGCTGGCAGGGGCCGGGTCTGCCATCGTGGGCGTGGTTTCTGCTGAAGACCTACGGTCTGTTCTTCGTCCTCATCTGGTTCCGGGGCACGCTGCCACGTCTGCGCGTGGACCAGCTGATGGGTCTCGCGTGGAAGTTCCTCCTCCCGCTGGCTCTCGTCGATATGCTGGCGGCGGGTCTGTGGGTGCTGTATCCTGGCTGGCGGGGCGGCCTCCTGGCGCTGGGGCTGCTCAGCGTCTGCGCCGCCATTCTCATCCTGGCCAACGCCCCCCCGTCCCTCGAGCGTCGCGTCTATCGCTACGCGGAGTAATCTGCTGCGATGACGGATCCTACCTCAGCCGTTCCGGCCTACATGAAGACGGAGATCGAATGGGAGCGCAAGCCCCCGTCGATCGACGCCAACCTCAAGGATTACGACGCCACCTACAAGGCCTTTCGCTGGGAAACCGTTGAGCGGGAGTTCGACTGGTCCACCACCAAGCGGGTCAACGTCGTCCATGAAGCCGTCGACCGCCACGCGCAAGGTCCGCGCAAGGACCAGGCAGCGCTGATCTTCGTCGACGACAACCGGTGCGACCGATACACCTTCGCAGAGCTCCGACGACAAACCAGCAAGTTTGGCCACGTGCTGCGCTCGCTCGACATCGGCACAGGCGACCGGGTCGCATGTTTTCTGCCGCGCACGCCAGAGCTCTACATCGCCATCCTCGGAACCAATCGCATAGGCGCCATCCCAGTGCCGCTCTTCGAGGCCTTCATGGAGCAGGCCATCCATGACCGACTGGAGAACAGCGAGGCCGCCACCATCGTGACCACGCCGGCGCTCCTGGCGCGCGTCCCGCGCGCGTCGCTGCCGCGCCTCAAACACGTCATTCTCGTCGGAGCGCCACAGCGGCTGGGCCCCGGCGAGGTCTCGTATGAGACGGCGATGGCCGCAGCGCCCGACTGGCTGGAGCCGACCTGGCTCACCGTCGACGATGGCCTCATCATCCACTACACCTCCGGCTCGACCGGCCGGTCGAAGGGGGCGCTGCACCGCCAGTACGCGATGGTGGGCCACTACCAGACGGCCAAATGGGCGCTCGATCTGCGCGATGATGACATCCTATGGTGCACAGCTGATCCAGGTTGGGTTACAGGAACGTCATATGGCATCTACGGCCCGTGGACGTTGGGCATTGCGAGCGTCGTCCTGGGTGGCCGCTTCGATCCGCACCGGTGGTACCGGACCATCCAGGACCAGCGGGTGACGATGTGGTACTCAGCACCCACCGCCTACCGCATGCTGATGTCGGCCGGCGAGGAGGTGGCTCGTCAGTATGACCTCTCCAGCCTGCGCCACATCTGCAGCGTCGGCGAGCCGCTCAATCCGGAAGCGCTGCGCTGGATCAAGCAGATCACGGGCCTTGCTCCGCACGAGACGTGGTGGATGACCGAGACCGGCATGCAGCTGATCTGCAACTACCGTTCGTACGACTTCAAGATCGGCTGCACCGGCAAGCCCTTTCCCGGCACCTACGCTACGGTCGTGGACGACCAGGGACGCGAGGTGCCGGCGAACCAGCTGGGCCATCTCGTCGTCAAACCCGGCTGGCCGTCGATGATGCAGACCATCTGGAAGAACGAGGCGAAGTTCCAGGAATATTTCCGCATCCCCGGCTGGTATGTGAGCGGCGACACCGCGTACAAAGACGAGCACGGCTACCTCTGGTACGCGGGGCGGGCGGATGACGTCATCAAGAC
>JACQRC010000009.1 GCA_016206665.1 Candidatus Omnitrophota bacterium
GCGTCACAAAGTGGTAATCGCGCCCGTTGTGTTCCCCGGGTCGCGGCGGGCGGGTCGTCACCGACACGGAGCGCGTCAGCCGCTGGTCCCGGCGCACGAGCTGTTCCGCGAGGGTCGTTTTGCCGGCGCCTGACGGCGCCGAGAGCACGAACAGGCGCCCGCGCCCCATTCGACTCGCCCCGCCGTCGCGGCGGGGCTCGCTCAGGGCGGGGCGGTTACTCGACGTTCTGGACCTGTTCCCGGATCTTTTCGATCTCGCTTTTGACAAGGATCGTCTGCTTGGTGATCTGCGCGTCGTTCGCCTTGGCCGCCACCGTCGAGATCTCGCGGAACATCTCCTGCGCCAGAAAATCGAGGGTGCGCCCGGCCTCGGAGGTGCCGTCGAGCAATCCGGAAAACTGGGCGATGTGGCTGCGCAGCCGGGCCAACTCCTCCGTGACATCGGCGCTCTGCGCGAAGAGCGCGATCTCAGTCTCGAGGCGGCCCTGATCGACCCTGGCCCCGCCGGCTTCGCCTGGCGAAGCCAGGCGGGCGGGGCTGGCCGGCGCGGTGAGACTGGCGACGCGCGCCCGCAGCCGCTGCCGGTAGGCTTCAATCACGAGCGGCGCGCGCTGGGTGATCGCGTCGACGCCGCGGCTCAGCCGCTGCAGCCGGGTGCACAGTTCACGGGCCAGCGCGCGGCCTTCGCTCTGCCGCATGCGCACCAGGCCCTCCAGCGCGCGCGCCGCTCCCGTCTTGACCGCCGCGCGCAGCGCCGCATCGCTGGCGCGCTTCGGCTGCACCGCAATCAGGTTCGGCAGCGTCAAAATTTGCTGGAGCGAGATCTCCCCCGGCACGTGCAGGGCTTGCCGCAGCGCGCGCAGCAGGCGGACATACTGCCGCGCCAGCGGCAGGTCCACCGACGCTGTCTCCATCGCCTGCGTCGAGCGTTGCGTGGTGACCGCGATCGTCACCCGCCCCCGCTGCAACCGGCGCTTGATGAGATCCCGAAGCATCTCATCGGCTCCGGCGAGGGCCGCCGGCGCATGCGTGGACAGATCCAAGTAGCGGTGGTTCAGGCTGCGCATCTCGACGGTCACGCGCCCCAGCGGCGAGGGCGCTTCGCCCTTGCCGTAGCCGGTCATGCTCCGAATCATGGCGACGACCCGCTCCGCCTAACTAAAGGCGATCCGCTTGATGCGCTCACGGTTCTCGTTGACGGTCCCCTTGCCCGTGTTGATGAGATAGACGTCCGCGACGGTGAAGAGCCTGCGGAAGGCGGCCTCCTGAAAGGCGTGATCCACGTCGAGCAGATACGGGTTGTACCACGATTCATTCTTCATCTTTCCCCATTCCTCGCGCGCTCCGGCGCCCGGCAGCACCATGTACCGCCCCTCGCGCAGCACCTCGACGCCCTGTTCCGCGGAGAGCTGCTGCTCGACCGGACTCTGTTCGTCGCGGGTGAGCAGCACGACGTGGGCCACGCGGCTCTTGCGCACGAACCGCGCGGCGCCCGCCACCCAGGTCGGATCCAAAATCGCCCGGGAGTTGGGAAAACCCCAGAAACAGCGGTCGTGGCCCTGCGTGAACATGCAGCTGGGGCTCGGCCGGCTCTCCTTCGGCTGGCAGCCGGGCGCGATGCACTGGCCCGGATCGGTGACGACATTTTCCGTCTTGCACCGCCAGAAGAGCTCCTGCATGTACGGAATCTCGCGGGCGGTGTCGGTGCGCAGATAGAAGCTGCGCTCCGAGATCGCGGCGATCGCCTCGTGGGCCTGGCCGCCGCGCTCCGTGTAGTCGATGTAGAGCCAGTCGTCGGAGTGGGCGCTGGTCCCCGGATATTCCAGCAGCCCGTACGAGTGGGTCGACTTCCCTGTGCCCGTCGGGGCGATCATCACCGTGCCGCGCCCGTTCACGTCAACGCACGAGCCATGGATCGAGTGCGTGCCCTTGGCGCGCAGCACCGCGTCCGCCAGCCCCAGCGCCCAGGACTTGCACTGGCCGTAATAGTTCGTGTTGAAGAAGGCGATCGTCTGGAGCGCCTTGCAGTAGTAGGCCGCCGACGGCTGCTCCGGAACCCCCATGACCGAGTAGATGACGGCGTCCGGCTGGCGGTCGTAGTTGGCCGGAAACCAGTTGTCCACCCAGAAGTCATACTGATGCAGCGAGTTCGCCACCAGCTGCACGGTGACGCCGTTGATGTCCGCATTCCAGCGGTAGAGCTCGTCATCCTTCAGATGCGCCTTCGCCAGATGCACCAGCTCCTCCATCCGCTCGCGCGTGACCGTCTTGTCGGCGATATCGGTGCGCCGTTTGGGGCTGGTGACGGCGTTAGTGTAGAGGGCGCGATTGACGTTGGTGTCCTTGAATGCTGCCGGATGAGGTGCGAGTTGCGTATCGGCCACGGGACCGTCTCTCCTTTGCTCGCTATGCCCACACGCGACTGGTCGTGTGGTTCAGGGTGATCGTCTTCGTCGGATACAGATCCACAATGATGTCGTCGGGCGAAAACCACAGCTTGATCTCGCGCTCGGCTTCCTCGGGGTTCGTCGAGGCGTGAATGACGTTTTCATAGAGGCCGAGCGTGGTGATCCTGCCGTACGAACCGCGGATCGACGTGGGATCGGCCTCTTCCGGGTTCGTGGCGCCGGCCAGCTTGCGCACCCTCGCGATGGCCTCCTCCCCCCAGTAGACCATCGCCATCGCCTTGCGCCGGTCGTGCAACTCGCCCTGCAGATATTTGACCAGGTCCTCGAAAAAGGGCTTGTCCTGCAAAAACTTGTAGTGCTCGACCGCCAACTCGCGGCTGACGCGCGTGATCCTGGCCGCCACGATCTCGAGCTTCGTCTCCGACAACCGCGTGAGAATGTTGCCGGTCAGCGATTTCTTCAGGCCATCCGGCTTGATCAGGACGAGCGTTTGCTGGATGTTCTTGGGAGCGCCGACGGCCATCAGGTCCGCTGCAACTGCCGCGACAACCGCGTCAGATCCTCCGATGAATAGTACTCGATGATGATCCGTCCCCGCTTGCGGCCGTGGACGATCCGCACGCGCGTTCCCAGATGCCGCTGCAGCTGCTCTTCGAGCGCGCGCAGATGCGGATCCGACGCACCGCTGCGTTTCGCGCGATGCGTCCGCCGCGTGGCGTGCTCGACCTCCCGCACCGAGAGGTGCTCGCGCCGCAACTGCTCAAAGACGCGCAGCTGCTCCGCCGTCGTCGCTAATCCGAGCAGCGCGCGCGCGTGGCCCTCGGTCAGCTCTTCGTGCTGCAACGCGGCCTGAATGGCGCCGGGCAGCTTGAGCAGCCGCAAACTGTTCGCCACCGAGGAGCGGTTCTTGCCGAGCCGCTGCGCCACCTGCTCCTGCGTGAGACTGAACTCATCGATCAGCCGCTGGCAGCCGCGCGCCGCCTCGATCGCATTCAAGTCATCGCGCTGCAAATTTTCCAGGAGCGAAAGCTCCAGCGCCCCGCGGTCATCGACGTCGCGGATGACCGCCGGGATCTCGGCATGGCCGAGCGCTTGCGCCGCGCGCAACCGCCGCTCACCGGCGATGAGCTCATAGCCTCCCGCCCGCGGCCGCACGACGATCGGCTGCAGCAGCCCGTTTTCCTTGATCGACGCGATCAGCTCCTCTTGCTTCTCCTCGTTGAACCGCTCGCGCGGCTGCCACCGGTTCGCCGTCACCAACGCGGTGGCGATCGTCGTGGTCTGCGTCTTGGGCTCCCCTTCCGGAATCAGCGCCTTCAGTCCACGGCCCAGAGCAGCATGCGTCGACATGGGGGTTCTCCTTACGAAGCGACGGTCGCGTTGACCCGCGACAAGAGTTCCTGCGAGAGCTCCTGATACTTGTGTGCGCCCGGCGATGACGCGTCATAGGTGCTGATCGGCTTGCCGAACCCGGGCGCCTCGCTGAGCCGCACATTCCGGGGGATCACCGTCTGGAACACCTTCTCCTTGAAGAAACCGCGCGCCTCGTTGATGACCTCCTGCGTCAGGTTCGTGCGGTAATCGGCCATCGTGAGGAGCACGCCCTCGATCGCCAACGCGGGATTCAGCCGGCTCCTCACTAATTCTATTGTTTTTAAAAGTTGTGATAATCCTTCAAGCGCATAATACTCGCACTGCATCGGAATCAAAATCGTCTCGGCCGCCACTAACGCGTTCACGGTCAGTAATCCCAGCGACGGCGGCGAATCGATGAGGATGAACTCGTAGGCCGTTTTGAGCGCATCGAGCGCCTCCTTGAGCCGGAACTCCCGCCCCACCTGCGGGATGAGCTCCACCTCGGCGCCGGTCAGGTCGACCGTCGACGGCAAGAGATCGATCCGCTGGACCGGGCTCGCCAGGATGGCCTGCGCCGCCTCGCTCTGGCCCATCAAGACATGATAGAGACTGCGCTCGAGCTGGGTTTTATCGACGCCAAGACCGCTCGTGGCATTGCCCTGCGGATCCGCGTCGACGAGCAGCACCCGCTTGCCGGCCTGCGCCAAATAGGCGCCCAGGTTGATGGCGGTCGTCGTTTTGCCGACGCCTCCCTTTTGATTGCAGATGGCGAGGCTGCGTCCCATGGTCAGGCGCTCATCCTGAACGTTTCACGTGCAACATCTCATTATAATCAGGAGCCGGCCTGCAGCGCAAGCGATTTGTTCTCAGCGCTGCGTCGGTACAGCCAGAGATAGGCTGCCAGCATCATGAGGGTATTGATCAGCCAATACAGCACCAGTCCGGCCGGCAACGGATAGAACATGAAGAACCACATCACCACAAAAACCACAGACATCATCCGCTGCTGCGCCAACATCTCCTTCGTCGGCGATGTCCCCATGGAAGCCACCTTCTGCTGAATCAGCATCGCTACTAACATCAATAGCGGTAAGATGTTAAAATCCTTTCCGATGAACGGCAATGCCCAGGGCAGAGTCCACGCGCGGTCAGGCGAGGCGAGGTCGCGAATCCACAGGAATGGCGCTCCGCGCAGATCGACCGACTGCATCAGCAACGGGTAGAGCGCGAACAGAATGGGCATCTGCAACAACAGCGGCAGACAGCCCCCCAAGGGATTTACCTGATGCTTTTTGTAGAGCGCCACCATCTCCTGGTTCAGCTTCTGCGGATTCTTCGCATGCTGCTGCTGTAATCGTGTCAAATGCGGCTGCAGCGTCTGCATCTTCTTCATCGACACGAGCTGCTGGGCGGTTAACGGGTACAGTAGCAGGCTCACGAGTAACGAGAGCCCGATGATGGCTAGGCCGTAATTATGTGTCACCCGCTGCAGCCCGTTCAGCAGCCACAGCAGAACCCGGCTGATCGCTCCGACGCCGCCGAAGGTGACCGTTTCCGGCAGGATCGGGTGCGCCGCACGCATCAGCGACAGGTTATTGGGGCCGGCGTACAGCAGCAGCGCTTGATTGGATGAGCCCCCTGGAGGGATGAGGCCGGCTTCGCACAGCGCCCCGGCGGACAGATGTGTGGCGTCCAGCTTCTGTGACCAGCTGCCTTGAGCTGGCGGCAAGGGAACCACAATGGCGGAGAAGTGTCGATTTTTGATCCCAGCCCACACCGTCGCCCCTGGGTGGGCAACCGCCGGCCTCGATTCGCCCTGGCCGATCAACTGCTGTACGAACGCGGGCTGATGGCTCTGGCTGCGCAGAAATCCGCCACGGAGATGATCATCAAACTGATGATCGTCCACGAGCGACTTCACGCTGGTGAACTGATTATCAAAGGGCGTTGATTCGTCAATTCGGCTGCCAGCCACGGCCTGATAGGCGAGCGCCATCGGCTCTTGGGACAGATTGGCGACCGTCACCTTCAAGGCGACGGCGTACCGATCATCCAGGGCGTACTCCTTGATAATCGAGTACCTGGCGGGAAGGGTAAAGGTGTAGACCAGGCGTCCAGGAGACTGTTTCACGTGAAACATAGCCTGCTCTGTTCCCACAATTCCTTTTAATCCAATAAGTTGCAGAGAATACTCTCTTGCCAACTGCGGGTGGACGAGGTTGAGCGATTCGTGGCTTTCCAGATTGCTGTACGCCTTGAGACGAATCTCTCGAAGGCTCCCGCCTCGGCTGGAAAAGACCAGGAGATACTTTGACGTCTCTACCTGCGTCAGCGTCTCCGGTTCATCATTTGTAACCAGTTCTTTATCAATAAGTTGTGATATTGTATCGGGAGCCGGCGCACCCACCGATGCTGGCGCCTGGGCCGCTGGCGTAGTCGCAGGCCCTGGACCAGGGTACCGCTTGGCCATCCAATAGTTCCAGCCCAGCAGGATCATCATGGAGAGGGCGATGGCGATGAAGGCGCGGCGTTCCATTTTAGGGGAGAGGATCGATGCCGTGGCCGCCCCACGGATGACAGCGGCCCAAGCGGCGTACGGTGAGGATGGTGCCGCGACGCCAGCCATAGGTCCGCCAAGCGGACTCGGCGTAGACGGAGCAGCTTGGCCAAAATCTGCACGAACGTAACATAAGCATTCCAAATGTGTTACGATAAATTATTGTCAACCAGACCAGGAGTCGTGTCACGTGTCAACCCTGCCTTGACGGTGAGCCCGCGCAGCTCTGCGGCCACATCACGGTAGGCCACGGACGCTGCGCTCTTCATCACGAGCAGCAGATCCCAGCCCGGCCGCAGCGCCGCGCGCTGTCGACGAAAGGCTTCGCGACCGAGCCGTATCAACCGGTGGCGTCCGACGCTGGTTAACCCTGGCAGCCGCCGCACCGTCACGCCGCCCCGGGAGGTCTCGCGGCCGTTGGCCCGGTACCGCAGGTCGAGCCGCTGGCCGGTGACACAGCGCCCGTAACGGAAGAGCGCTTGAAAGGCTGCGGCTTCCGTCACGCGACAGCGACGGGGAAGTCCTTCACGAGGCATCGAACAGTAGCGTGGCGTGCTTAGGGAATGAGTTGCCAGCGGCCCTTGCGCCGCCGACGCTGCAGCACACGACGACCAGCTGCCGTCGACATCCGCTGGCGGAAGCCGTGCACGCGTCGACGCTTTAACAAGGAGGTCGGACGCAGGTGCTTCTTCATGGTGCGGTGATTATAGCATAGCGACGAAGCGCGTCAAGCGGAACCGCGGCGTGGGCGGCGCGATCGTTTTTTGGCTTGAACAATCGAGCGGCGGTCTCTATAATACCGCGTAGCGCAATCCGCGCTGCGCAGATCCGGATCGTATGGGCCTCGCCGAGGGTTGTGGATAAGCTGTGTATAGTGTGCATAAGAACTGAGGATGGGTTGTTGAAGACC
>JACQRC010000086.1 GCA_016206665.1 Candidatus Omnitrophota bacterium
CGGGCTAGGAAGGAAACGACTTAGCCTCCTCGTGTTTGGAAAGGAGAAGATAGCGGCGTCGTCTGTGCAGCGCCAGCTTCTCTTGTCCACGAGTGGCTGGCATTTTTGTTGCGCGAGGGAACACGATGCTGACCGACAGCGTTGGGCGGCGAATTACCTACCTGCGCGTCTCGGTGACGGACCGGTGCAACCTGCGCTGCGTCTACTGCCTGCCCGCGTGCGGGGTGCGGTGGCTGCCGCGCGAGGAGATCCTGCGGTTTGAGGAGATCTGCGAAGTCGTGCGCGTCGGCGTTTCGTTGGGCATCACGCGTGTGCGGCTGACCGGCGGGGAGCCCTTGGTGCGCGAGGGGTTGGTGGACTTGGTGAAGAGGCTGTCGGGACTCCCCGGGCTCGACGACTTAGCGCTCAGCACGAATGGCGTCTTGCTGTCTCGTGAGGCGCGGGCGTTGGCCCGCGCCGGATTGCGGCGCGTGAACATCAGCCTCGACACGCTCCAGCCGGAGCGGTTTCGCCAGATCACCCGGTTTGGTACAATGGCCGATGTGGCGGCCGGGATCGAGGCGGCGTTGGCGGCAGGGCTCCATCCGGTGAAACTCAACGTGGTCGTCATGCGGGGGGTCAACGACGACGAGATCGTGGAGCTGGGCCGGCTCGCTTTCGACCGGCCGCTCCATGTGCGGTTCATCGAGCTCATGCCGATTGGCGAGTACTTCTCGCGGGACAAGTTGGTGCCAGCCGAAGAGATCTTCACTCGCCTGGAAGCCTTGGGTCCGCTGCGACCGGCGAGCGGTGTGGCCGGCTGTGGGCCGGCGCGCACGTACACCTGGGAAGGAGCGCAAGGGACCATCGGGATCATCGGCGCCGTGACCCAGGCCTTCTGCGCGCAATGCAACCGGCTGCGGCTCACCGCGACCGGGAAGCTGCGCCCGTGCTTGGATGACACCGCGGCCGTGGATCTCGTGCCAGCGCTTCGTCCCGCCGTCAATCACGAGCGACTGGCCACCCTGTTCAGGAAGGCCGTCGCTGGGAAACCCGAGCAACACACCATGGCCCAACGTGAATATGGGACGCCACGCTTCTGCATGGCGGGCGTGGGAGGCTGACCGTGGCCGACCTGACACATATCGATGCGACCGGTGCTGTCCGCATGGTAGATGTGACGCCCAAGCGCCCCACCGAACGCTCTGCCCGCGCTTCAGGGTTCGTCGCCATGCGCCGCGACGTCATCGAGCAGATCCGCCGGCAGGCCCTGCCGAAGGGTGACGTGCTCACCACCGCCAAGCTTGCCGGCATCCAGGCGGCCAAGCGGACGGCGGAGCTGATTCCGCTGTGCCATGTGCTGGCCCTGACGCATGTGGATGTCGGGTGTGAGGTGCGCGATGACGGAATTGCCGTGACGGCCTCGGTGAAGACCACCGAACGGACCGGCGTCGAGATGGAAGCCCTCACGGCGGCGGCGGTCGCGTGTCTGACGATGTACGACATGTGCAAAGCGGCGGATCCCTTGATGGAGATCGGGCCCATTCGGTTAGAAGAGAAGACCGGTGGCAGGTCAGACGTCAAGCGAGGTGGCCCGCGATGCAGGTAGGCATCGTGACGATCAGCGACAGCCGCTCGCAGGGCGCCCGCGAGGATACGACGACACCACTCATCCGACGCATCATGGAGGTAGCCGGCTTTGAGGTCAGCCTTGCGGCGCTGGTGCCCGATGAGGTCGAACGCATTCAGTCGCAGTTAGTGACGATGGCCGATCAGCTCCGGCTGCCGCTGATTCTCACGACGGGCGGCACCGGCTTCGGTCCGCGCGATGTGACGCCGGAAGCGACACGTCGCGTCATTGACCGTGAGGTGCCTGGACTACCTGAAGCGATGCGCGCAGCGACGGCCAAGCAGAGCCCCTTCGCCTGGCTGTCGCGAGGGACCGCGGGCCTGCGCGGCCGCACCCTCATTGTCAATCTGCCGGGCAGCCCCCGCGCGGTCGAGGAGTGTCTGGGGGCGCTGCTGCCTCTGTTGCCCCACGCCTTCGAGATGATAGATGGGCGCCACCATGACTGACCACCACGTGCAGACCATCCGTCACTTCGGGCACCTGGCCCCGCACTATGATCACCGGCACCGTCACTACAATCAGCAGACCCTCAGTCGGGCGGTGGATACCCTCGCCCTGCCACAGGGAGGACGATTGTTAGACGTGGGCTGCGGGACCGGCGAGTTTGAGCGGCTCGTGCAGAGCCGGCATCCACAGGCCACGCTCGTCGGCGTGGATGTGACGCCCGAGATGATCGCGCAAGCCCGGGAGAAATTTCGCGATGCCCCTCGCGTGACGTTTCACGTGGCGGAGGCCGAGGCCGTGCCGTTCGAGGCGGCCAGCTTCGATGCGGTCGTCTCCTGCAACATGCTCCATCATGTGCGCGCCGTCGAGGCCGCCCTGCGCGAATGGGCGCGGGTGCTGCGGCCCGGGGGCCAGTTGGTCCTCGTGGACTGGTCGCGGGACTTCTATCACGCCCGCCTGGCGCACTACTATCTGCGGCTGGTCAAGCGCAGCTACGTGAAGATGTATCGCGCGACCGAGCTCATCAAGCCGATGGTTTCGGTGGGCCTCACCGTGGAGCACGTGCAGCGATTCTTCGTCCCGCCGTATTTCGGGATGATGCGGCTGGTGGCGACCAAACAGGCAGCGCCGTCGTGAGTGCGTGGTGGCTCGTGCCGGTGTTCTTCATCATCGCCCTGCTCTACGCTTCGGTCGGGCACGGAGGCGCCTCAGGCTATTTGGCGGCGCTCTCTTTCGTGGCGGCCGGGCCCGATGAGATGGCCGCCACGGCGCTCACCCTCAACGTCGTGGTGGCAGGGGTGGCGCTCGTCAGCTTCGCCCGCGCGGGCCATTTGCAGGAAAGACTCGTGTGGCCGTTTGTGGCGGCATCGGTTCCTTGTGCATGGGTCGGTGGGGCGATGGCCGTGTCGGCGAAGATCTACTCGTGGCTCTTGGCCGTGGCCTTGGTGGTGGCAGCGTGGCGTCTGGTTGTGGAGATGGCCGTTGGGCCGTCAGCATCGGGAAAAGCGCCGAGCTTGACGGTGGCCCTTCCTGTCGGCGGAGCGATCGGCTGGTTCTCGGGTGTGGTGGGAATCGGAGGAGGGATTTTTCTCAGTCCCTTGCTCCTCTTCCTGAATTGGGCGACGCCCAAACAGGCGGCCGCAAGCTCTGCGGGATTCATCGTGCTCAATTCGGCCGCAGCGCTCATCGGCCGGGCGACGCGTCAGGGTATCCAGTACGACGCCTTGTGGCCGCTGCTGCTCGCGGCAGGAGTGGGAGGCGTCGTGGGCGCGCGCCTGGGAGCCAATCATTTCTCAGGCCGGACACTGAAACGGCTCTTAGCCGTTGTCTTGCTCGTGGCAGCAGCCAAGCTCCTGCTCGCAGGAGTGGCCGCCACGTGACGCCCACGGTTGCCACACCGCGCTTGACGTCGTTTCACGATGCCAGGCGGATGGTCCTCGAGCAGGCCAAGCCGTTAGGCGACGAAGCGGTCGTGCTGGCTTCCAGCGTGGGCCGGGTCGTGGCTCGCGATCTCATCGCCGAGGCGAACTTGCCGCCCTTCGACAACTCCGCGATGGACGGCTACGCCCTCTGGTCGGCCGATACGACGGGCGCTGCGCAGGACCACCCCGTCATCTTGCGGCTGGCCGGCGAGGTGGCGGCGGGCAGCGTCTGGGACCGGCGTTTAAGCCCTGGCGACACCGTAAAGATCATGACCGGAGCCCCCATGCCTCCGGGGGCGGACAGCGTCGTGATGTTAGAAGAGGCCCGCCTGCGCGGTGACGTCGTCGAGATCTTGGGTTC
>JACQRC010000087.1 GCA_016206665.1 Candidatus Omnitrophota bacterium
CCTACGTCCCGCAGACCGACACCTACATCGAGAAGGACTCTGCGATCAATGACGAGATCGACCGGCTGCGCCTCTCGGCCACCAGCAGTCTAATGGCCCGCAAGGATGTCATTATCGTGGCCAGCGTCTCCTGCATCTACAACCTGGGCGCACCCAGCGATTATCAGAACATGATGGTGATCGTCGACCAGGGCCAGCGGGTACGGAGGGATGATCTGCTCTCCTGGCTCGTGGCCATCCACTATGAGCGCAACGACGTCGATTTCGCGCGCGGCAAGTTCCGCGTGCGTGGCGATGTCGTCGAGATCTTCCCGGCCTACCGGCAGACGGCCTACCGCGTGGAGCTCCAATTGGACAAGGTCGCCCGGCTGCGGGAGGTCCACCCGGTGACGGGGGAGACGATCGCGGATCTTTCCCGCGTGGCCGTCTATCCGGCGAAGCACTTCGTCACCACGAAGGAGCGCATCGCGGCGGCTCTCGAAACGATCCGCGTCGAGTTAGGCGCGCGGCTGGCGGAGTTGCGCGACGCCAACAAGCTGCTCGAGGCCCAGCGGCTCGAGCAGCGCACCCGCTTCGACATGGAGATGATGTCCGAGATCGGCTACTGCCATGGCGTGGAAAATTACTCGCGCCATTTGAGCGGCCGGCCGCCGGGCTCGCGCCCGTCGTGCCTGCTCGACTATTTTCCTGAAGAGTTTCTCGCCTTCATCGATGAATCCCACGTCACGCTCCCGCAGATTCGCGGGATGCACGAGGGCGACCGGTCGCGCAAGGCGACCCTCGTCGAGTACGGCTTCCGCCTGCCGTCGGCGCTCGACAACCGTCCGCTCAGGTTTGAGGAATTCGAGCAGATGATCCGTCAGGTCATCTTTGCCTCCGCCACGCCGGGGCCGTATGAACTGCAGCGCAGCGCGGGTCGCGTGGCTGAGCAGCTGATCCGCCCGACCGGAGTCGTGGACCCACAGGTCGCCATCCATCCCACGGAAGGGCAGATTGACGACCTCATCGCGCGGGTCAAGGAGCGCGCGGCCAGGAAAGAGCGCGTGCTCGTGACGACCCTCACCAAGCGGCTCTCCGAGGATCTCTGCCGATATTTGGGTGACGCCGGATTGCGCGTGAAGTACCTGCACTCGGACATCGCCGCGCTGGAGCGCGTGGAGATCCTGCGCGATTTGCGCCGGGGCGACTTCGACTGCCTGATCGGCATCAATCTGCTGCGGGAGGGGCTGGATTTGCCGGAGGTCTCGCTGGTCGCCGTGCTCGATGCGGACCAGGAAGGGTTCCTGCGCTCGGAGACCTCGCTCATCCAGGTGGCGGGCCGCGCGGCGCGCAACATCCGCGGCGAAGTGGTCATGTACGCCGATCAGGTGACCGGGGCGATGCGTCAGGCGATCGGCGAGATGGATCGCCGGCGCGAAAAGCAGCTGGCCTACAACGCCGCGCATCATGTGACGGCGACCACCGTGGCGAAGGCCATCCGTGACGATCTGGAGCAGACCAGCCAGGCGCGCGAGCTGGTGGCCTCGGCCATCGGGAATACGGTTGACGGTTACCAGGTGGACGAGGTGATTTCCGAGCTGCAACGCGAGATGGAGCTCTGCGCTCGCAATCTCCAGTTCGAGCGCGCGGCGTATTTGCGGGACCAGATGAAGCTGCTGAAAACCAACGCGAAACTTGCCAGCAGTCAGCAATCAGCTGTCAGCAGTCAGCACAAAACTCATCAACGCGTTCGCTGATTGCTGATGGCTGGTTGCTGATTGCTACGAATATGCCTATTGATGCTGAAGAACTCGTGCTGTTAGACGTCCTCAAGACGGTCGAAGCGCCGCAAACGCTGGAGGCGCTCGCCCAGCGCACCGGCCTGGCCCCGGGCACCGTGGGACGGCTGCTCCAGCAGTTGCAGGCAGAGGGATATCGGTTAACCCATTCACCGAATGGGGCCTGGCGGCTGGTGGGAGTTCCTGACCGGCTGACCGAGCCGGAGCTGACGTGGCGGTTGGGCACCCGGCTCATCGGCAGCCAGGTGTTAGCCTTTCAGGAGGTGGACTCAACGATGGATCTGGCTCATGAGTGGGCCAAGCAAGGCGCAGGGGAGGGCACCGTCATCGTGGCCGATGCGCAGCGCAGCGGCCGGGGCCGGTTCGGCCGCGTCTGGACGTCGCCACCGGGCACAGGCATCTACTGCTCCATCCTGTTGCGCCCGCAGCGCGATCCCGAAGAGCTCTCCGGCCTGACCTTGTTAGGCGCGGTCGCGGTGGCCGAGGCGGTGCATCTCACGACGCATCTGACGCCGGCGATTCGCTGGCCGAATGATCTGCTCATCGAGGACCGGAAGATCGCCGGCATTCTCACGGAAACGCAGCGCCAGGCGCAGGAGCCGCCGCACATCGTCATGGGCATCGGCATCAACGTCAACACGCCCGCGGCCTTGCTGCCGCCTGAAGCCGGCTCGCTCACCGAAGCCGCAGGGCTGCCCGTTGACCGGCTGGCTCTGGCGCGCGCGCTGCTGCAGCAGTTGGATCGCTACTACCTCGCCTGGCTGGCAGGGGAGACCGCCTCGATTCACCAGGCCTGGCGGCGGCATCTGACGACGCTGGGCCATGAGGTGACCATCCAGCAGCGCGACCGGACGCTGACGGGAACGGCGGTCGACGTGACCGAGACCGGCGCGCTCGTCCTGCGCGGCGCCGATGGCATCACCCAGACCATTCACGCTGCGGACACGATTCAGGTGAGGTAGGCGGATGGCTGAGCAATTCCTGTTCACGCTAGACATCGGCAATACCAACGTGACGTGCGGCCTGTTTCGCGGCGCGCAACTGTCGGCCTCGTGGCGGCTGTCCACGCACGGGCCCAAGACGGTCGACGAATCGGCCGTGATCCTGCGGGATCTGTTTGACTCGGCGCGCATCCGGCTCTCCAACGTCGGCGCCGTCATCCTGTGCAGCGTCGTGCCCTCAACCCTGCACACCCTCAAAGATAGTCTGGTCCAGATCTTCCCAGGCGTGACACCCATCACGGTCGGCGAAACCTTTACCGTGCCCCTGCCAAACCGGTATGCCTTGCCGGAGCAGGTGGGGCAAGATCGCCTGGTGAACGCCTATGCCGCCTTGCAGGCTGCCGGCTCGCCGGCGTTGATCGTGGACTTCGGCACCGCCATCACGATTGATCTGGTCAACGCCGAGGGAGCTTATACCGGCGGCGTCATCGCGCCGGGCGTGGAGATCTCGCTGGATGCCCTCTCGCAACGGACGGCCCTGCTGCCCCGCATTGAGCTGGCCGCGCCGCCGGCGGTCCTGGGCCGGGATACCGTGAACAGCATGCGCAGCGGATTGCTCTACGGCTTTGCTAGTCTCTGTGACGGCTTGGTTACCCGCATCCGCGAGGAGCAGCGCCTCACAGCCTGTCCCGTCATCGCCACCGGCGGCTACGCCACGCTCATCGCCGAGCACTGCCGCACCGTCACCCGCGTGGAGCCCAACCTCACCCTCCAGGGCCTGCAACAACTCTCAATCTGGTGGGTAAAACAGGCCTCTGGCAAAAAAATTGCTTGACAGATTAGGCCACAACCACTAAAATTGAACCAAAATTAGCACTCAGCCAGTAGGAGTGCTAACCTCAGACTCATCCAACCTGCAGTTCGTCTCAACCGATTGCGACCTCAGCAGTAGGCACAGGAAGGGGAGGCTCTCACATGGCAGGTTTACATCCTATCGGTGATCGGATCATCGTCAAAGCGCTCCAGTCCGAGGAGCGGACCAAGGGCGGCATCGTATTGCCGGACACCGCCAAGGAGAAGCCCCAGGAGGGCAAAGTCATTGCGGTCGGCAAGGGCCGGCTGTTAGACTCCGGCGAGCTCAAAGCGTTAGAGGTGAAGGTCGGCGACAAGATTCTGTTCGGCAGGTACGCTGGAACCGAGATCAAGGTCGAAGATGAAGAGGTGCTCATCCTCCGTGAAGAGGATGTGCTGGCGATCATTAAAGGATAAGAAGGGGGATAAAAAAACAGATGGCCAAGCAGTTGATGTTTCAGGAAGAGGCGCGGCGTAAGATTTTAAGCGGGGTCTCCCAGCTCGCCGCTGCGGTCAAGGTGACGCTCGGCCCCAAGGGCCGGAATGTGGTCTTGGAGAAGAAATTCGGCAGCCCGACCATCACCAAAGACGGTGTGACGGTCGCCAAGGAAGTGGATTTGCAGGACCCCTACGAGAACATGGGGGCCCAGATGGTGAAGGAGGTCGCCGAGAAGACCTCCGACATCGCGGGCGATGGCACCACGACCGCCACCGTGCTCGCGGAAGCGATATATAAGGAAGGCTTGAAGAATGTCACGGCCGGCGCCAACCCGATGGCCTTGAAGCGGGGCATCGAGAAGGCGGTCGCCGAAGTCGTCGAGCAGCTCGGCAAGCTGAAGAAGGCCGTCAACGTCAAGGACCGCAAGGAGGTCGCCCAGGTGGCGGCGATTGCGGCCAACAACGATACCTTCATCGGCGACAAGATCGCCGAGGCCTTCGAGAAGGTCGGCAAGGATGGCGTCATCACGGTGGAGGAGTCGAAGAGCATGGACACGACCCTCGAGATCGTCGAG
>JACQRC010000098.1 GCA_016206665.1 Candidatus Omnitrophota bacterium
CAGTACAACGACGGCTACGCCGAGACCCTCTTCAGCTTCGCCAACAACATCCATACCGTCGAGGGGGGCACCCACTTGAGCGGCTTCAAGTCGGGGCTCACCCGGGCGATCAACCAGTACTGCAAGCAGAAAAACCTCTTGAAAGAGGCGGACGGCCAGCTCTCCGGCGACGACGCGCGCGAGGGGTTGACCGCGGTGATCTCCATCCGGATCCCCAATCCGCAGTTTGAGGGGCAGACGAAGACGAAGCTGGGGAACTCCGAGGTGGAGGGGATTGCCGCCAGCGTCGTCAACGACGCGCTGGCCGCGTTCTTCGAGCAGAACCCGTCGGTCGCCAACAAGATCGTGGAGAAGGCGACGCTCGCGATGCGGGCCCGCGAGGCGGCGCGCAAGGCGCGGGAGCTCACGCGGCGCAAAGGCCTGCTGGACATGGGCTCGTTGCCTGGCAAGCTCGCCGACTGCTCTGAGCGGGACCCGGGGCTGTGCGAGGTGTACCTGGTGGAGGGAGACTCCGCGGGCGGGTCGGCCAAGCAGGGGCGCGATCGGCGGTTTCAGGCGATCCTCCCACTCAAAGGGAAGATCCTCAACGTCGAGAAGGCGCGGCTCGACAAGATCCTCTCCAACGAGGAGATCCGCACGATGGTCTCCGCCCTCGGGACCGGCATCGAGCAGGAGTTCGACCTCGCCAAGCTGCGGTATCACAAGGTGATCTTGATGTGCGATGCCGACAGTGTGGGGGGAGAGACGCCGATTCTGGTTCGCGATGCGCGCGACGGCCAGCTCAAGTTGCGGCGGATGGAGCAGCTCTATGACGAAGCGCCGACGAACGACCGGTTGCCATACGAGGTGACGGCATTCGATCCCTCGACGGGCGCCGTGGGATTCCACCGGGTGGCGCGCATCCTCCGGAAGCCTCGACGTGGAGCATTGTACGAGATCCAAACTCGCGGTGGCTACCGCGTGCGCACGACCGGGGACCATGGCATCTACAGCCATCGTGCTGGAGTGGTCGTGCCGTGGGAAGCGCGGCGATTGAAGGTCGGAGAACCGGTGGTGTTCGCGAAACAGCTCCCGCGCCGGGAAGAGACGCCCGTGGTGGATTTGCGTCCGATCTTCCGAGAGGAGGCGAACGCCCGGTTGTTCATGGTCGTGCCCAGCACACACCCCACGACCCAGGCGCATCCCATCCCCCAGGAATCCTTGGCAGAGCTCGATCGGGCAGCGTGGCAACAACTCCAGCAGCGCCGCGAGGCGGCGGGCCTCTCGCGGTACTCGCTGGCTGCCCGCGTGGGCGTGTACAAGACCGTCCCCCAGCAATGGGAGACGCAGGTTGACGGCGTCCTGCCAACCTGGGGCGATTTCCGGCAGTACCTCGACGCCATCAGGGAATCGCCGAGTCACCAAGGCCTGTCGTTCCATATTCCAGTCGCGGCGTGGCCTGGAGAGTTGCCCAGCGACGCCCGGTACTACTATCACCACCGGCAGCAGGAAATCCCGGCGTCTTTAACATTGGATGCGCGCGTCGCCTACCTGCTGGGATGGTTTTTGGGGGATGGGACCTTCTGCCCGCAATCCGGAAGCCCCAATCGCTTCGTGCTGAGCGTCGGTCCCTTGAAGATCCGCGGCCTGTTGGACCGGCTGCGCGAGAGCGTGGCGTCGGTCGGCGGAACGCTGATCGCGGATGAGCGGGCAACCTACCTCGACCTCTACTTTCACAGCGCCACGTTCCGAATAGCCCTGAAGGCCTTGGGGTTATTGGGGAAACGGGCCCACGAGAAATTCATCCCCGACGCGCTGTTCAACGCCGCGCGGTCCATTCAGGAGGTGTTTTTGGAAGGACTCCTCCACAGCGACGGATTCGTGATCAACGCTGGACGGACGATTCGCGTGGGGCACTGCACAGTGTCGCGCGACCTCGCCATTGGGATCATGACGCTCTACCGCCAGATCGGGGCGTTCCCCAGCGTGACCCGCCGGGCGCCGGCGGCCCATCGGCTCCGCAACGGCGCCCTCGTTCAGGGCCGTCACACACGGTACGACGTGATGGTCACGGGACAGGAGCAGCTCCAGGCGATCCGAGCCGTTTGGGAACGGCATTATCAAGGGGCGCGCCTGGCCGCGCGGCTGGTGCGGAACCCGAGAGGATATCCCTCGCTGGGGAAGCCGATCAACCCAGCGGTGGGCGATCTCATGGAGACCGCGGTGACGGCGATCCGAAAAATTCCCGCCTCGCGGTTGGCCGCCGATCCCTGGGTGTACGACCTTGAAGTGCCGGGGCCGCACAACTTCGTCGCGGGCGAGGGTGGCATGGCGTTGAAGAACACGGATGGGAGTCACATCCGAACCCTCCTCCTCACTTTCTTCTTCCGGCAGCTCAAAGGCGTGATCGAGCAGGGCCACGTCTTCATCGCCCAGCCGCCGCTCTACAAGGTCAAACGCGGCAAGCGGGAGGAGTACATCCAGACGGAATCCCAGCTCAACGAGCTGCTGTTGGACCTGGGGCTCGAGGGGCAGACCCTCGTGCGGATGAAGGACAAGAAGACCCTCACGACGGCGCAGGCCAAGGAGTTGCTGACGACGCTGGCGGAGCTGGAGCATCTGGCCCGGGGGTTGGAGAAGAAGGGGGTCCCGCTGACGCAGTACCTGACCCTGCGGCATCCGAAGACCAAAAAACTGCCGATCTACCGCGTCAAGGTAGAAGGGAAGCCAATGTTCCTCTACTCCGACGAGGAATTGGCGAAACTGACCCAGCCGGAGGAGGCGCCGCGCAAAGGCAAGAAGAAGGGGGCCAAGGGGCGCGCGAAGGTGGAGACGAACGGCGAGCCCCCGAAAGAGGCCGGGACCGCGGAGGCGGCGGCCGCCGCCGAGCGGGAGATGGAGACCCTGGAGTTCTACGAGGCGAGCGACGTGGAACAGCTCGTCGCGAAGATCGAGAAGCTCGGCCTCGAGATGGAGGAGTACGACCCCCCCGTCGAGGACTCGGCCCCCGGCGAGAAGAAGAAGGGGGCGAAGCGGACGCCGCTCTTCAAGCTCGTGGACCACGAGGAGACCCCCACCTACAGCCTGGCGGAGCTGTTGACCACCGTGCGCAACCTTGCCAAGAAGGGGATGGCGATCCAGCGGTACAAGGGGTTGGGGGAGATGAATCCGACCCAGCTCGGGGAGACCACGATGGACCCGGAGCGGCGCACGCTCCAGCAGGTGACAGTCGAGGACGCCGTCGAGGCGGAGGCGTTGTTTACCACCCTCATGGGTGACGAGGTGGAGCCGCGGCGGGCGTTCATCGAGGAACACGCGCCGGAAGTGCGGAACCTGGATATTTAGCGATGTACACCCGCAACGAAAAAGTGGTGCCGATCCCGATCGAGCGGGAGATGAAGGATTCCTACGTCTCCTACGCGATGAGCGTCATCGCCGGACGCGCCCTGCCGGACGCCCGCGATGGGCTCAAGCCGGTCCACCGGCGCATCCTCTACGCGATGCAGGAGCTCGGGCTCGAGCACACGAGACC
>JACQRC010000099.1 GCA_016206665.1 Candidatus Omnitrophota bacterium
ATGTCACACCGCTCTCGCTCGGCATCGAGACGCTCGGCGGGGTCTCCACGAAGTTGATCGAGCGCAACACCACCATCCCGACGAAGAAGAGCCAGGTCTTCTCGACCGCGGCCGACAACCAGCCGGCGGTCACCGTGCGCGTCTTGCAGGGCGAGCGGCCGATGGCCGATGACAACGTCGAGCTGGGCCGCTTCGACCTGGTCGGCATCCCCTCGGCTCCGCGCGGCGTGCCGCAGATCGAGGTCACCTTCGACATCGATGCGAACGGCATCGTGCACGTGGGCGCGAAGGATTTGGGCACCGGCAAGGAGCAGTCCATCCGGATCACCGCCTCGACGAAGCTGAACAAGAATGATATCGAGAAGATGGTCAAGACCGCGGAGCAGTTCGCGGACCAGGACAAAAAGCGCCAAGAGCTCGCCGAGGCCCGCAACCAGGCCGATACGCTGGCCTACACGACGGAGAAATCACTCAAGGAATACGGCGACAAGGTCTCCGCCGAGGATAAGAGCCGCATCGAGGAGAAGCTCAAGGCGGTCAAGGAGATCCTGAAGAGCGACGACGTCTCCGCGATCAAGCGCGCCTCGGATGAGTTGATGCAGGCCTCGCACAAACTCGCCGAGGAGATCTACAAGACCTCCGCCGCCAAGGCGCAGGGCGCCAAGGGCGCCAAGCCCGAGCAGGCCGAGCCGGCCGGCAAGCAGGGCGGCCGGGAGGACGTGGTGGACGCGGACTTTAAGGTAGAGGATGAGAAAAAGTCCTCATGACTGCGTCGCTGATCAGGCAGTATGGCACCACCATTCGCAAGCTGGCGCGGGCCCACGGGGTGGCCCGCGTCCGCGTCTTTGGGTCGCAGGCGACCGGGACGGCCAAGCGGACCAGCGACGTGGATTTGCTCGTGCGCCTGAAGGCGGACCGCGACCTGCTGGATTTGATCGAGTTCAAGCTGGATCTCGAGCGCGCCATGAAATGCGAAGTGGATGTCGTCTCCGAGGGGGGCTTGAGCCCCTATCTGCGCCAGCGTATCCTGCGAGAGGCCAAGCCCCTGTGAAGGACCCGCTGGCGTACCTGAAGCACATTCAGGGAGCGATTGCGCGGATTGACGCGTACACCGTCAGGGGTCGTGCCGCGTTCATGAAGAGCCACATGGCGCAGGATGCGGTGATCCGGAACTTGGAAGTGATCGGCGAAGCGGTCAGGAACCTGCCCGCCGAATTCCGCCGACAACATCCGACGATTCCGTGGAGGAGTATCACCGCCCTCCGGAACGTCCTCATCCACGAATATTTCGGCGTGGACTTGACAATCGTATGGCGCGTCACACAGAGACGGTTGCCCGAGCTCAAGCGCCACGTCGAGGCATTGCTAGGAAAATAAGAACCGGTACCAATTTCCACTAACTGGCCAGGAAGAAGCGGTGATTCGGACGCTCACCCGGCCCGATCAAGTGCGCCTCAGCCGACGGGACGCGTCCGTTTATCTGTTTTATCGTAAGGTAGGGAGAAGACATCTGTGCGTCGTCACCAAGCGCGTCCAGCCCGACGTCGGCTTCATCATGACGGCGTACCTCACAGACAAGGTCAAGGAGGGAGAGGTCGCATGGAGAAAATAAGGGTCTATTACGACTCGCACGGCAACACCCTCAACGTCTGGTTCGCCGACCCGAAGCTGGAACACGTCTGCGAAGAGACCGGCGCAGAAGTTATCTTGGTCAAAGACCGTCAGGGCAAGGTCATCGGCTTCGAGAAGCTCAACTTCCTCCCCGGCAACCGCCATGCCATCAAGACGTTGCCGGTGGAAGTGTTAGTGTCATAGTGGGAATCCGTACGGAAGGGTCACGTTGAGGGGGGCGCAACCTGTCCCTTCGGAACCCGGTACAGTTAACCGCCAGAGGGCATTGAAGATGTATGAGGGGTGGCAGTTTGAGCGTTGGGAAACGCCTGTGTCTGCCGCAGGAAGTCTAGCGCTGGTATCACTGATTGACGACGGAAATCTGAGGATTGTGTTGCAGGACCACCATAACCCCAAACGCCGCAGATTCCAACTGACGTTCTCAAAATTTCCAGCGTATCGCAACATCCTGGAAGAATATCGCACCGAACTTTGGACTAAGCTCAGCACTCAGCAGTTAGGGCAGACGCTTACCATACCCCATTCGCTATGGATAACTTCCCTTCGCAAGGCCGAACCCTTGCTTGATGTTCATTATCCCCGCTTGACTCACTACATGATTTGCACGGAAGACGACGTCATTGAAGTGCTTTCTCCCGGGCCACCCGAGGTTCTTGAGATTGAACCTGGGCAAGAAGGCGAATCGGTTGGAAAATCGGTTGTGTATTACAAAAGACCGTCGTAGACTCGGTGCCTGGTACGCAGGGGACACAGTGAACCGCTTTAGCGATTTGGCGGTTAAATTCTGTGGTGTGATTGAAGTGTTCACGGAGTAAATGGCCGTCACCAAACGCGACTACTACGAAATCCTCGGCGTCGAGGTCGGGGCGAGGGTTACGCGGCGTGGACCAGGTGTTGCTTGGCCTGGTAGAGGTCGCACGTGTTCTGGAGGTTCATCCAGAACTCGGGGGTCGTGCCCAGCGCGCGGCTGAGGAGAATAGCCGTTTCGGCGGTCATGTCACGCTTGCCGCGAACGAGGGTGTTGACCCGCTGCACAGGGATGCCCATGCGGTCGGCCAGTTCCACCTGGGTTAAGCCCTTCGGCTCCAGGAAATCATGAAGCAGAATCTCTCCGGGGTGGGTGGGTTTACGGTGTCGTGGGATCATGGTCTATCACCTCCATAGAGCGCACTCTAATGGTAATCGGTAATGCGGACATGCTTGGCCTGGCCCTCCGACCACCTGAAGAGCAGGCGGAATTGATCGTTAACTCGGATGCTGTGAAAACCAGCCAGGTGGCCTTTGAGCGCCTCCAGGCGGTTGCCCGGCGGTGCTTGCAGGTCCCGCAGCTCATGCGCGGCGTTGAGCAAATCCAGCTTCCGGCGCGCCACGCTCCAGACGGTTTTGGGAATGCGTCTGGCGGCTTTGGTGTTCTGCCCGTGGAACAGGTCTTCCGTGGCCTGGTCGCCGAAGTCAAGGATCATACCATACATAGTATACATGATGAACGTATAGCGTTCAAGCGTTCATTTGCATCGGGGGATCCGTACCGGGTACGGAAGGGACACGTTGAAGGGGGCACGACCTGTCCCTGTGGAACCCGGTACCATTACTACAAACAAGGTCGAGGATGAGAAGAAGTCCTGACGTGCGAGGAGTCCACTCGCTCTATGGCTGAGCTAAGCGATCTCAAGAGTCGTTCGATCAGGCTCATTCACGGCTATGTCCGAGGGGTGGATCACAAGCCCAACGGGGTCAAGGTCAGGGAACCGTATCGACGCATAGCCATCCTGATCAATACCCATTACCCGGAGTTTCGTGGCAGGGGGTTTTTTGATCACGAGCTGGTGCTGAAGCTCTGCGCAGCGATCGCGCAGGGGCGGGTGGCGCAAGTGCGGCAGGAAAAGACACGGCAGGCGCTCACCCTGAAGGAGTTGGAACAACAGTGGCGAGCAGGCTGGGAGTCGGATGATCACGACGACCCATCCAATAACTCTATTTTTAAAGTACTGTTTGTTTCTGAGGAAGGTGATGAGGTGGTCGCGCAGGTTAATGGGCTGCCGTATTGGCGAGAGGGTGGCCCCGCTCCTTACAACGATGACGATACCCTCGAAGTCTTTGTCCCCGAAGCCGCAGCGGATGGTGTGGTCGCAGCGATTCGAACGGCTGCCTCCGAGGCCGGGGCCGCGGTAACAGAGCTGCCAGGGGAACCCGTGCCGGCTACGGAAAGGGACACGTTCATCAGTAGGTTGTGGAAGCGGTGGACACGTTCGTGAGCGGATTCTGTGTTTCGGTGATCTTCTGTGCTTCTGTGGTCTGATTTAAATGTTTGGAGAGTAGATGGCCGTCACTAAACGCGACTACTACGAAATCCTCGGCGTGGAGCGGGGCGCGAGCGCGGACGCGATTAAGAAGGCGTACCGGACGTTAGCGCTGAAGCATCACCCTGACCGGGTGCCGGCGGAGCAGAAGAAGGCGGCCGAGGAGAAGTTCAAGGAGATCTCCGAGGCCTACGCGGTTCTCTCCGACCAGGAGAAGCGCTCGGTCTATGACCAGTACGGCCACACCGGCTTCGACCAGCGCTATTCGACCGAGGATATCTTCCGCGGGGCCGACTTCTCGAGCATCTTCGGCGATTTGGGGCTGGGCGGGTCGCTCTTTGAGGATCTGTTAGGCGGATTGTTCGGCATGCGCCCCGACCGCGGTCGGGGTTCCCGCGACGGTGCGGATTTGCAGTACACCCTGGACATCTCTTTTGAGGAGGCCTATACTGGCACGACGCGCACGATCACGATCCGCCGTCCGGAAGCCTGTGAGGAGTGCCGCGGCGAAGGCGGCAGCGGCCACAGCAAGTGCGCGCAGTGCGGCGGGGCGGGACAGGTGCGTCGCTCCAGCGGCTTCATGGTGATGGTGACCACCTGCCCGAAGTGCGGCGGGCAGGGCTCGACCCTTGAGAAGGTCTGCCGGAAGTGCCAGGGCGCCGGCCGGGTGCAGGCCGAGCGCAAGATTCAGGTCAAGATTCCCGCCGGAGTTGATTCCGGCACCCACCTGCGGATCTCCGGCGAGGGGGAGGGCGCATCGCGCGGCGGCTCGCGCGGCGATCTCTACGTCGTCATCGAGGTGCGGCCCCATCCGGTCTTTGAGCGGCACGAGCAGGATTTGGTGGTGAGCGTGCCGGTGACGGTCACGCAGGCCGCCCTCGGCGCCGAGATTGACGTGCCCACCCTCGACGGCCGCGGCACGATGAAGGTGCCGCCCGCCACGCAGAGCGGCACGGTCTTTCGTCTGCGGGGCAAGGGGTTTCCCTCGTTGCGCGGCGGCTCGCACGGCGATGAGTTAGTGCGCGTTATCGTCGAAACACCGGCCAATCTGAGCCGGGAGCAGCGGCAACTCTTGGAGCAATTCGAGCGGCTCTCGAATGAGCGGCAGCAACCCCTGCGGCAGTCATTTCTTGAGAAGTTGAAGAAAGGGTTTGCCAGTCACTAGTCACTAGTCACTAGTCACTAGTCACTACGCCATGCCCACCTACGACTATGAATGCGTGAAGGGCCATCGCCTCGAGCTGTATCAGGCGATGACCGCGCGGCCCAAGGCCAAGTGCCCCAAATGCGGAGCCAAGACGAACCGGCTCATCGGCGGGGGCTCGGGCATCATCTTCAGGGGCACCGGCTTTTACGAGACGGACTATAAACGAAAATCAGCCGGCACGAGTGGGGCGGGGAAGACCGAGGCTAAACCGTCTGAGGCCAAACCGTCCGAGACGAAAAGTCCTAAGTCGTTCAGTCCTAAGTCCGACGTCGGTCATGACAAGCCGACTTAGGACTTCGGACGACCAGACTTAGGACTTCGTAGATGGTCGAGTTCCGACCCTTCCGCGGCCTCCGATACGATCGTCCCCAGATCGATGATCTGGGACAGGTCGTCGCCCCACCGTACGATGTCATCACCGATGAGGAACGGCGGCGGCTGGAGGCCCTGCACCCCTCGAATATCGTCCGGCTGATCTTGAGCCGCGAGCAGCCGGGCGACACGCCCACCCAAAATCGCTACACTCGTGCCGCAACACTCTTCGTGGAGTGGCAGCGGCGTGGCATCCTGGTCCGCGAAGAGCAGCCGGCCTTCTATCTGTATCGTCAGACCTTCACGTGGGAGCTCCGGCGGCACATCCGGTTTGGCATCCTCGGCGCGCTGACGCTGGAGGATCCTGCTCCTCCGGACGGGCGGATCCGGCTGCACGAGCAAACCCTCTCCGCGCCCAAGGCCGACCGGCGGCTGCTCGTGGAAGCGGTTCGGGCCAACTTAAGTCCGGTGTTCTGCCTCTACACCAACACCGCCTCCCAGACGCTCACCACGCTCATCCGGCGCTATGCCGAGACGCATCAGCCGAGTGTCAGCATCGAGGCCTTCGCGCAGTCGCACCAGCTGTGGGTCGTGACCGATCCGGAGCTGCTGGCCTCAGCCGAGGCCGCGGCCCGCGAGCAGGCACTGCTCATCGCCGACGGCCATCACCGGTACGAGGTGGGCTGGGAGCTGCGCCGGACCTACCCGGCGATCCTGGCGTACCTGACGGCGGTGGACGACCCAGGCGTGGTGGTCGGGCCGATTCACCGGCTGGTGCACGGCTGGCCTGCCCCGCCGGCTTCGCCCCGCACGTTTGCAGCGGGGCGGGCGGGGCCTGCGGGCGGGGTCGAGTCGCTGCTCGGCGATCTCTGCCGGATCAAGCCGGTGGCCGCAGGGCAGCCGCTCGAGGCGGCCGTGCGCGCCGCGCCCCAGGGGCCGGGCGTCTTTGGCCTCTATACGAAGGGGCGGTCGCTGCTCGTGAGTCTGAAGGATACCGCCTCGCTGGCCGCGAAGCTGGGCGTCGAGCTGCCAGGACCCTGGCAGCGGCTGGATGTCCCGCTCCTGGAAGCCTTGCTGAGCCGCCGGCTGGGCGTGGCCGCCGGCGCTCTGGAGTATGTCCATGAGGCTGCGGCCGCCCAGCAGGCGGTGGACGAGGGCCGGGCGGACGCGGCCTGGCTGGTCCGACCGACCACCCTGGAGCAAATCACCTCCACGGTGGCGGCCGGCAGCAAGATGCCGCCCAAATCGACCTTCTTCTATCCCAAACTCCTCACCGGACTGGTGATGAACCTCTTTACGCCATGACGCCCCAGGTGTTACAATCACAGACTACGAACGAGGTCACCAGGCGCATGCCGCTCTTCGGAAAGCCCAAGGATGCTCCGACCCAGGCCCCCCGGTCTCGCAAGAAGAAGGAGATGCCGGAAGGGCTGTGGACGAAGTGCGAATCCTGCGGCGAGATCATCTACAACAAAACGCTGGAGGAGCAGCTCCGCGTCTGCCCCAAGTGCCAGCACCATTTTACCTTAGGGGCCCGGGAGCGGATCGACACGCTCGCCGATCCCGGGACGTTTCACGAGCTCAACGGGGAACTGATGCCCTTGGACCCCCTGAAGTTTCAGGGGCCCGCGGCCTACAAGGACAAACTCCTCCAGGAGCAGGCCACCTTTCAGATGCGGGATGCCTGTCTGACCGGCACCGCCACGTTAGGGGGGCACGAGGTCATGCTGGCGGCCACCGATTCCCGCTTCATGATGGGCTCGATGGGCTCGGTCCTCGGCGAGAAGGTGACCCGGGCCGCCGAGCACGCGCTGGAGAAGCGCCTGCCGCTCATCATCGTTTCCGGCTCGGGCGGGGGAGCGCGCATGCAGGAGGGGCTCTTCTCGCTCATGCAGATGGCGAAGACCTCGGCCGCCCTGTCCCATCTGCATCAGGCCGGCGGCCTCTTCATCTCCGTGCTGACCCATCCGACGATGGCAGGCGTCATGGCCAGCTTTGCCGCCCTCGGGGATGTCATCATCGCGGAGCCCAGGGCGCTCATCGGCTTCACCGGCCCGCGCGTCATCGAGCAAACCATCCGCCAGAAGCTGCCGGAGGGGTTCCAGCGCTCGGAGTTTCTCCTCGAGCACGGGCTGATTGACTGCATCGTGGCCCGCAAGGAGCTCAAGGCCACGCTCATCCGGTTCGTTGAGGATTTTACCGTCCCCCATGTCCCAAGTCACACTCCGTAACGTCACGAAGATCTACCCCGGCAACGTGCTGGCCGTCAAGGAGGCCAGTCTGGCGGTGGAGAATCATGAGTTTGTCGTCGTGGTCGGCCCCTCCGGCTGCGGCAAGACGACGGTCCTGCGGATGATCGCGGGCCTCGAGGAGGCCACCAGCGGCGAGGTGTGGATCGGCGGCCGGATGGTGAACGGGGTCCCACCGAAGGACCGCGACATCGCGATGGTCTTCCATATCTACGCGCTCTACCCGCACATGACCGTCTACGACAACATGGCCTTCGGGCTCAAATTGCGCAGCTACCAGCGCAAGGAGATCGACGCGCGGGTGAAGGAAGCGGCCCAAATCCTCGGGATCGAGCATCTGCTGGCCCGCAAGCCCAAGGAGCTCTCCGGCGGCGAGCGCCAGCGCGTGGCGGTGGGCCGGACGATCGTGCGCAAGCCGCTGGTCTTCCTGTTCGATGAGCCGCTCTCGAATCTGGATGCGAAGCTGCGCGTCCAGATGCGCACCGAGATTCACAAGCTGCACCTGCGCCTGAAATCGACCATGGTCTACGTGACGCACGACCAGGCCGAGGCCATGACGATGGGCGACCGGATCGTCGTGATGAAGGACGGCCTCATCCAGCAGGTGGCCGACCCGATGACGATCTACGACCATCCGGTGAACAAGTTTGTGGCCAGCTTCATCGGCAATCCGCCGATGAATTTCCTGCGGGGCCGCATGCTGCGCCAGAGCGGGAAGCTCTACTTCGACGAGGGGCGGTTCAAGATCAAGGTCATCGACGAAATGGCCGCCAAGCTCGCTGCCTACACCGGCAAGCCCATGCTGTTCGGCATCCGGCCGGAAGACATTTACGACAAGCTCTTCGTCTCGGAGTCCGTGCCGGAAAACATCGCGCCCGCGACGGTGGAGGTGGTCGAGCCGATGGGCTCGGAGGTCTACCTCTACCTGCGCGCAGGCAGTCACACCCTCATCGCGCGCGTCGGCGCCCATGACCGTCCCGAGATCAATCAGGACATCGACCTGGTCTTCGACATGAGCCAGGTGCACTTCTTCGACCCCGACACCGAGCAGGCCATCGTCTGAGTCAGCGGCGAGCCCAACCCAGCCATGCTGACGTCGCCCCAACCCGACGACCGCCCGGCGCCGCCGTCAAACCGCGGCAGCAGGCGGGCCATGCTGTCCTCCGCGCTCCTGATCCTCGCTGTCATCCTGCAGTGCGCCGCCATCGCCAGCGCGGTCATTCCGGTCTGGGGTGAGCCCAAGCTTCCGCTGGCGTGGCTGCCGATCGTCACGGCAAGTTTCCTGTTAGGCATCAACGTTGCCTGGCGGCTGTGGGGCTGGTGGGGCGGCCTGAGCCTCTCGGTCGTGGCCGGGCTGATGATTCTCTGGGTGGCCGGGGCCACACAGGACGCGGCGTGGCTGCCGGATGTGCTGTGGCTGGGCCTGGTCAGCTCGGTCATGCATCAGCAGCAGCGACGGTTCCACCGCGAGGTCCGTGACGCCGGCGACGAGGCGGAGGGTCTGCAAGAGACCCGCAACACGCTCGAGGCGTCCCTGCAGGCGGCCCAGAAGGAGTCCGAGGGGCTGCAGCACCGTTTCACGCGGTACCAGATGCTGCAGGCCCTCGGCGAGCAGCTGGCCGGCCTGCTGCAGTTGCAGGCCGTCGGCGATCTCATCGTTGAGCGGTGCTTCACCCTCGTCGGCGCCTCCGACTCCTGCCTGCTGTATCTCGTCGATGCGACCCACCAGGAAGTGGCGTTGTACTGCTCGAAGCGCGCGACCGACATTCCCAGCATCCAGGCCAAGCGGGGCGATCAGTACGACCACTGGGCGCTGCGCAACCGCCGGCCCCTCATCGTCGACGATGCCGGCCGGGATTACCGGTTTGCGCCGGAGGCGGCCGTCCGGCCGTTCCGCTCCCTGATCATCTGCCCGATGCAGGTGAGCCAGCGGGTGATCGGCTTGGTCCGCCTGGAAAGCCAGCTGGTCGCCGCCTACACGCAGGATGATCTGCGCTTTCTGAGCGTCCTCTTAGACCTGGCGTCCGCCGCCGTGGACAACGCCACCTTGTACGCGCAGATGCAGCGGCTGGCCATGATCGACAGCCTGACCGGGTTGCGGCTGAAACGCTGCTTCATGGAGACGCTGTCCCAGGAATTGGCGCGCGCCGCGCGCCATCAGCGCGGCGTCGGGCTGCTCATGATAGACATCGATCACTTCAAAGCGTATAATGACCGCCTGGGTCACACGGCCGGCGACCTCGTCCTGAAGGGGGTCGCGAAAATTTTGCATGAGATCATCCCCGAGGACTCGCTGGTCGCGCGGTACGGCGGGGAAGAGTTTGCGGTCCTGCTCGTCGACGACTTAAGCGGCGATCCGCGCGCGGTGGCCGAGGCCATCCGGCGGCGCGTGGCGGAGGAAGCCTTCGTCATCCGCCAGGAACCGACGCGCATCACCATCTCAGTTGGTGTCGCCATCGCCCCGGCCGACGGCGTCGAGCCGGTGGACTTGCTGCGCGCATCCGACGAGCGACTGTATGCCGCCAAGCGCGCGGGACGGAATCGGGTATGTACGGCAGTCTGATGCTCTGGCTGGCGCTGGCGATAAGCCTCAGCGGGCTGGGCCGCTGGAAGGCGGCCCTCACCGTCGTGGCGGCGGGCGGCGCCTGGTTGTGGCTGTGGCATCCTGCCGGCATCGCCTGGGGATGGCCGGAAAGCTGCGCGCTGGGCCTCCTGCTCGGCGGGGGCCTGGCGCCCTGGACCCACCACCAACAGCGCGCCCAGGCGCTGCGCGGCCACCGGCAGCGGCTGGAAGAACTCCAGCAGGTGTACCGCGACGGCCAGGAGCGTTTGGAGCAGCTCACCCGAGACAATCTCTCGACGGAGCAGCGCATCACGGGCCTCATCGAGCTGTATCAGTTCACGAAGGAGGCCTCGATGCTGCTGCGGGTGCCGGAGCTGTTCCGGGCGCTGCAGGAGCACGCGGGGCGCTCGCTCCCCTACGGCCACATGAGCTTCATTCAGGTGGCCGCCGGATCGCCGGGGCTCTCGGTGCAGGGCGCCATCCTGAGCAGCCGGCGCGCGACGGAGGAGCGTCAGGAGCTGGTGCAGCGCGAAGCCGACGAGCTCCTGCCGCATGAGCGCGCGCTGCTCGCCCATGTCCAGCGCAGCACCGCCGCCGTCTGGATCTGCGCGGCCGACGCGGCCACGGTCGTGCCGGATCTGCCATGGCCGGCCGACCAATCCAGCCTTGCCTGGGTGCCGTTGAGCGCCGAGGGCCAGCCGATCGGCCTGCTCATCTTTGGGGATCTGGCGCAGGAGTTTCTGCCGCAGGCCATCATCATCGGCCGGCAGCTCGCCTTGCAGCTGCAGCGCGTCCTCTTGTACCAGCAGGTCGAGGCCCTCGCCGTCACCGATGGGTTGACCAAGCTCTCCGTCCGCCGGCACTTCCTCGACCGGGGCCGGGAGGAGCTCATCCGTGCCCGCCGTCACCACCATCCCGTGAGCCTGCTGCTGATCGATATCGACCACTTCAAACAGCTCAATGACCAGCATGGCCACCTCGCCGGGGACGTCGTGCTGCGCAGCGTGGCGGCCATCTTGAAGGCGACCGTCCGCGAGATCGATATGGTGGCCCGCTACGGCGGGGAGGAATTTGTGGCCCTGCTCGTCGAGACCGACCGGCCGCGCGCGGTGCAGGCGGCCCAGCGTATCCGCGCGGCGGTCGCGCGGGAGCCGCTGCGGGCGTACGACGAGGTGCTCGCCGTGACGGTGAGCATCGGCGTGGCGGCCTTTCCCGACGACAGCGAGGAGCTGGCGGAGCTGGTGGATCTGGCGGACCAGGCCCTCTATCAAGCGAAGGCCGCCGGCCGCAACTGCGTCATCGCGTATGGCCAGCCGGCGCCGTAGCCGCGCGTCGGTCGTCGGGGTGGATCTGGGCGCCACCTCCGCCAAGCTCGCACTCGTCGATGGACGGGGGCGGGTGCGGGACCGCCGCGCGCTGAGCACCCAGCGCTATCGCGGGCCGCGCGCGCTGATCGCCGTCCTCGTCGCCGAGTTGCGCCGGCTCATCGGCGGCTCGGTGCAGGGCATTGGGATCGGCGCGCCGGGCCTGGTGAATCATGCGCGCGGCCTCGTGCATCAGTTCGTCAACATCCGGGGCTGGCACGACGTCCCCCTGGCGCATCTGGTGGCGCGGGCGACCGGCCTGCCGACCGTCGTCGATAACGACGCCAACGTGATGGCGCTCGGCGAGCTGCGCTACGGCGCCGGGCGCGGCACGCGCAACATCCTGGCCGTCACGCTCGGCACCGGGGTGGGCGGGGCGGTCATCGTCGGTGGGCGGCTCTACCGCGGGGTGAGCGGCTCGGCCGGGGAGATCGGCCACATGACGCTCCATGCAGACGGACCGGCGTGCCCCTGCGGCAATCACGGTTGCCTGGAACGATATGTGGGCAATCAGGCGCTGGAGGCCCGCGCCCGTCACTTGCTCAAACGGCGCGTGTCGCTCGAAGAGGTGAGTCGCCTGGCCCGCTCCGGCCACCGCCTGGCCTGCCAACTCTGGCGCGAGGCGGGACGCCACCTGGGCACCGCGCTCGCCGGCTATGTGGATCTGATGAACCCGGAGCGCATCATCATCGGCGGCGGCGTGGCGCAGGCAGGGCCGGTCCTCTTCCGGGCGATCCGCGAGACGATCGATGCGCGGGCGATGCGTGTGCCGGCGCGCGCCGTGCGGATCGTCCGCGCCGGGCTGGGCACCGACGCGGGCATCATCGGGGCGGCCGTGCTGGTCAGGGAACAACTCGGGCAACGACAAGTCATTCAGTGATTACGGTGATAAATCACGCCGTACTATCACCGTAATCATGGTACAGCGTCGGTGCGCTCTATCGACGATACACACCTACCGCAACGGTGATTCGTGTAGGGCGCATCACTGTAATCACCGAACTTTTCTGGAGGGGAGGTACGCATGAAATTTTTTCTCGACACGGCCAACCTGCAGGAGATCCGCGACGCGGCGGGCTGGGGCGCGATCGACGGGATCACCACGAATCCCAGCCTGGTCGCCAAGGAGCGGCGTCCCTTCACGGAGCTCATCCGGGAGATCTGCGCCATCGTCGACGGCCCGGTGAGCGCTGAAACCATTGCGACCGACGCAGCCGGGATGGTGGCGGAAGGGCGCGTCCTCGCGAAGATTCATCCGAACGTCATCATCAAATGCCCGCTGACCAAAGAGGGGCTGAAGGCCACGCGGCAGCTCTCGTCGGAGCATCTGCGGGTGAATGTGACCCTCTGTTTCTCGCCCACGCAGGCGCTGTTAGCGGCGAAGGCGGGGGCTTATTTCATTTCGCCCTTTGTGGGCCGGCTCGATGACATCGCCCAATCGGGGATGGAGCTGATCCGGCAGATCAAGACCATCTACGCGAATTACCAGTTCAAGACCCAGATTCTGGCGGCCAGCGTCCGCCACCCCATTCACGTCGTGGAGGCGGCGACGATCGGCGCCGACTGTGCTACGATGCCGTTGGCCGTGCTGGAGCAGTTGGTGAGGCACCCGCTGACCGACATCGGGCTGGCCCGCTTTCTCAAGGACTGGGAGACGATTCCCCAGGAGCAACGCGATATCGTCATGCGGACCCTGCGTCCGGAACCGACCGCCGGTCGTCCCCACCCGCACCCCGCGGTTCAATGAAGCACGGCGGGATCCGGGCTGGCGTGCGCGGTCGCACCTGCCGGCTGCTGCTGGCCATCGTCTGTCTCTGCGCCGCCGCGCCTGCGGTATCGGCAGAGACCGAACAGAGCCCCCGGGTGCGCCGCCTGCTGAGCGAGGGCAAGTCGGCCCTCGACCATCGGGACTACGCCCGGGCGTGCGGGACATTTCAGGAAGCGCTGAGCCTCGAGCCCGAGTCGTCGTGGGCCAAGCTCTATCTGCAGATCTGCGAGGAGCGCCGCCGCGCCGAGCATCCGGCCGTAATCGAGCCCTCGCAGATGCAGGAGCGCCGCCGCGCTGAACGCGCGGAGGAATCTGCCACGGGCAGGAGCCGGCGCGCGCAGGAGCAGGCCGAGCGCCGAGTCCGCGACCGCCAGGAGCAGGAACGGGAGCGGCTGGAGCGACGGCTCGAGGCCGAGCGCAAGGCGCAGGAGCGCAGCAGGCCGAAACCAAAAAAACGTCAACCCGCACAACCCCAGCGACCATCAGAGCCGGAGCAGCCTCCATCTGTCGAAGCGCCTCCGACAGCTCCGTCCGCGCCGCCTGCGCCGGCGCCTGAGCCCTCCGCCGAAGCGCCGGCGCCTGAGAGCTCTGCCTCGCTCATTCCCGCCATCGAAGAGGCCCTGCCGGGCGAGCAGCCGGTCGTGGTCCACGGCGATCAGATTGAGTTTGAGCCGGGCACGCAGAAGGTGATCGGGGTGGGCCACATCCGCATCGATTATCACGGCCTGCGTCTGACCGCCGACCGCGTGACGGTCTACCTCGACTCCAAAGATGCCTTTGCCGAGGGCCACGTCGTCCTGACCCAGGCAGACGGCGTGTTGACGGGAGAGCTGATCTACCTCAACTTTGAGACGCAAAAAGGCACCGTCATCGATGTCGCCGTGCGCACCACGCCGCAGGACCAGTCGCCTCCGATCTACGGGAAGGGACGGATCGCCCACAAACTCTCCGATCAGCTCCTGGAAATCCACAAGGGGTATCTGACCACCTGCGACTTCGACCCGCCGCACTGGCGCATCAACTCCAGGCGCGCGGAGGTCCATCTGGGCGACAAGGTCGTCTCGCAGCGCAACGTCCTGGCCGTGGGGCGCGTCCCGCTGCTGCCGCTGCCGAACTTCAGCTA
>JACQRC010000010.1 GCA_016206665.1 Candidatus Omnitrophota bacterium
ACGTATACCCGGCGGAGAGGGCCAGCGCAATCGGGTTGACCCCTTCATTGAGGTTGGGCAGCGGCAGCGATTTCGGCTTGGCGCCGCGGCCCAGCGTGGGGGAGGCTTGTCCCTTGGTCAACCCGTACACCTCGTTGTCGAACACGATGTAGGCCAGGTCCACGTTGCGCCGGCCGGCATGGACGAAGTGGCCGGCGCCGATGCCGTAGCCGTCCCCGTCGCCGCCGGTCGCAATCACGGTAAGCTCGTGGTTGGCCAGCTTCGCCCCGCTGGCCACCGGCAGCGACCGTCCGTGCAGCCCGTGAAAGCCGTAGGAGCGGATGAAGCCGGGCAGGTTCGAGGAGCAGCCGATCCCGGAGACGATGAGGACATCCTTAGGCTGGATGTCCAGATCGGCGAGGGCCTTCTGCAGCGCGTTCAGGACCGCGTAGTCGCCGCAGCCCGGGCACCAGTCCGGCTTGACCGGGCTCTTGTAGATTTCAAGTTTCGCCATGGATGTCAGAATCTCCTCGGGGAATCAGTGTTGCCGCTCGACCGGACCGACCGCGTCGCTGCCCCAGGCGGGAATCTCGACCGGCCACTGGTCCGTGACGACGGACAGCGTCGTCTCCGGCTTGACCTGGCCCTGGGCGACAGCGCGGATCTGGTCGATCGCCTGTTTCGGCGCAAAGGGTTCGCCGTCGTACTTGAGCAGCCGGTACGGCATGTGGACGCCGGTTTCCATGGTGATGAGCCGCGCCAGCTGGCCGGTGAAGTTACACTCCACGTTCATCAGATGCTTGGCCGACTTCAAGATCGCCGTCACCGCCTCGGTCTGGAACGGCCACAGGTACCGGAGGATGAGGGCATTGATCTTCAGACCCTCGGCATTCTACGCCTGCATCGCCTCCCGGATCACGGCGGCGGTCGAGCCCCAGCCGATGAGCGTCAGGTCGGCGTGCGCCGGCCCCTCCACCTGCGGCGCCGGAAACTCCTTGAGGATGCCCTGGAGTTTGCGCATCCGCTTGTTCATCATCTTGACCCGGGTCGCCGGGTCGCAGAAGACATCGCTGACGACAATGCCGTCCTCGGCGTGCTCGTCGGTCGCCGCGGTGAAGACGGTGCCTGCCATCCCCGGCACCGCGCGCGGCGACACCCCGCTCGGCGTGTCGAGAAACCGCTTGTACGGGCCGTTCGGCCAACCCGTGATCAGCCCGCCCCGATCGATCGGCACCTCTAACGGCAGGCCGTCGACCGTCTCCTGGTGCTCGGAGAGCAGCAAATCCGAGGCGATGATGACCGGGCACTGATACTGCTCGGCGATGTTGAAGGCCTGCGCCGTCATCGCGTAGGCCTCCTCGATCGTGCTGGGAGCCAGCAGGGCTTTCGGATAGTCGCCCTGCGAGGCGCCGAGCATCTGGAACAGATCCGCCTGCTCCGTCTTGGTCGGCAGACCCGTCGAGGGGCCGCCGCGCTGGGCATTCACGACGACGATCGGCGTTTCGGTCATGCCCGCCTCGCCGATCGCCTCGGTCATCAGGGCAAACCCGCCGCCCGAGGTGCCGGTCATGGCTCGCACGCCCACATGGCCTGCGCCCACCGCCATGTTGATCGCCGCGATCTCGTCCTCGGCCTGCTTGAGGACCACGCCGCACGACGCGGCGTGCTTGGCGAACCAGTGCATGATGGAGGAGGCCGGCGTCATCGGATAGGCCGAGTAGAACTTGCAGCCGGCCGCGACCGCGCCGACCGCAATCGCCTGGTTGCCAGTGAGGAAGAGCCGGCGTTTCTTCGCCGCCTGCAGCTGCACGCCGAGGTGCTGGTAGTGGCTCTGCGCGTAGCCGAAGCCTGCCGTGGCCGCGGCCAGGTTCGCATCGACCACCGGAGCCCCCTTGCGGCCGAAGGTCTCTTTGATGAGGGCCTGGAGGTCATCGAGTGACATCTGGAGGAGAAACATGAGGGCGCCGAGGGAGATCGTATTTTGCATGAGGGGATTCTTGGCGAGCTGCATGACCGGCAGCCCGTAGGCGTGAACGCCTTTGGGCAGCTGCTCCGGCGCGAGCGTCACCTTCTCGCTGTCATAGAGCACCCCGCCGCCCTGCCGAATCTCGCCCAGGTGGCGGCGGACGGTGTCCTCGTTCAAGGCAATCACCACGTCGCACAGATCGCCGTGCGTGGTCACCTTGTGCTCGCCCACCCGGATCTGCATCCAGACATGGCCGCCGCGGATGACCGACTGGTAGCTGTTGTAGGCGAAGACGTGCAGGCCGTTGCGCGAGCAGAGCTTCGCGAAGCTTTCGCCCGTCGAGGCGATGCCCTCGCCCGCCGCGCCCCCGACGCCGACGATCAGCTCGGCGCGCGACATCTCACCCTCTCCGGACGCGCGACGTCTTCGGCGTGCTGCGCGCGCTGCCGGTGGGGGTACCCCCCTGCATCAACTTGGCAATCTGCCCGGCCATCTTGAGGCCCTCACCGAACGGCCGCTGCCACATGTTCCGGCCGAAGATGATACCGGTCGCCCCGGCATCCAAGCAGGTCTTGACCTCGGCGAGCAGGGTTGCGTCATCGCGCTTCGAGCCGCCGGAGATGATGAGGAAGGTCCGACCCGCCGAGGCCACCATCTGCTCCACCATCTCCTTGAGACCGAGCTTCAGCTCATTGTACGGCTTCGGGTAGAGGTTTCGCCTGCCCTCATCCACCTTCGGCATGTTCACCTTCACCACATCGGCCCCCAATTCCTGCGCGACCCGGGCCGCGTAGTCGATCGCGTAAAAACTGTCGCGGCCGCCCTTGGCCTCCATGGCCTTGCCCCGCGGGTACGCCCACATGATGACCGGCATCCCGGCGCGTTCCGCCTCCCGCCGGACGAGGTTAAATTGCCGGAAATCATCATCCTGGCGTGGCGAACCGATATACGCGGTGTAGCCGACGGCATCGGCGCCCAGCCGCACCGCATCCTCGACCGAGGCGGTGAGCGGCGAGAAGGCCTCGTCGTCCGACGGGATCTCGGTCTTGCCGTTGATCTTCAGGATGAGCGGGACCTTGCCGGCGAAGGCGCGCAGGTACTTTTCCGCCAGCCCGATCTGGAAGGCGATCGCCGAAAAGCCGCCCTCGAGCGCCAAGCGCAGCTCGTAGGTGGGATTCTTGCTCTCGGGATTCGGGAAAAAATCCCGGGGCCCGTGCTCGAGGCCCTGATCGATCGGCAGCACCATCAGATGGCCGTTGCCCGGCCCATATTTATAGAGGAGGCGGTACAACCGGGCCTTCTTCCCGGTCGAAAGATCCGTGTCTTCGATGGTCAGACGTTGTGCCACGAGTCGCTCCTTGTGTGTTAGAACCGGATGCCAGCTTTTTTCAGGAAGTGCTTGTCGGCCGGGGTCAATTCAAAGGCGAGCCGGCCCTGCTTGGCGCCGAGCTCCTTGATATGCATGCCCACGACGAGGGGTACCAGGTAAATCTGCAGCTCGACCGCGCCGGACTCCAGCAACTGCCGCAGGCGCTTGAACTCTTTCGAGCGCAGCACCAGAGCCCGGATGGCCTTGTTGAGTTTGGCGATCTGTTTGTTCAAGTCGCGTTCAAACGGTTTCAACGTCCGATCCTCCTGTGTGCGCAGCGAGGCATTCATCTCACGACCGGGCCGCGGCGGCCGGCGTGGACAGGTCGCCCTCGGCCTTCTCCACAGCGTCGAGCATGCTCTGGGTGATGCGCATCGAGCAGAACTTCGGCCCGCACATCGAGCAGAAGGGCGCCTCCTTGAAACCCTCCTGCGGCAGGGTCTCATCGTGCATCGAACGCGCCGTCTCCGGATCGAGTGACAACGCGAACTGCCGTTCCCAGTCGAAGGCAAACCGCGCCCGGGAGAGCGCATCATCCCGGTCGCGCGCGCCCTTGCGGCCGCGGGCGATATCGGCCGCATGCGCCGCAATTTTGTAGGCGATGACACCCTGCCGGACATCCTGCTCATTCGGCAGCCCGAGGTGCTCCTTCGGCGTGACATAACACAGGAGCGACGTGCCGTGCCACCCCACGATCGCCGCGCCGATGGCGGAGGTGATGTGGTCGTAGCCGGGAGCGACATCGGTCACCAGCGGACCGAGCGTGTAGAAGGGCGCGCCGTGGCACAGCTCCTGCTGCAACTTCACATTCATCTCGAGCTGGTGCATGGGCACGTGGCCCGGCCCTTCGATCATCACCTGCACGTCCTGCTCCCAGGCGCGCAGGGTGAGCTCGCCCAGGGTGCGCAGCTCCGCGAATTGCGCCTCATCGCTGGCATCGGCCAGACAGCCGGGCCGCAGCCCGTCCCCGAGGCTCAGCGTCACGTCATGCCGGCGCGCGATCCGCAAAATCTCGTCGTAGTGCGTGTAGAGCGGGTTCTGCCGATGATGATGCGCCATCCAATGCGCCAGCAGCGACCCGCCGCGGCTCACGATGCCCGTGATGCGTTTCTTGACCAGCGGCAGATACTCGAGCAGCACGCCGCAATGGACGGTGATGTAATCGACGCCCTGCCGGGCTTGGCTTTCGATCGTCCCTAACAGGATCTCCGGCGTCAGCTCTTCGAGCTTCTTGACCTCGGCGACCGCCTGGTAGATGGGTACGATCCCCACCGGCACGGTGCTCGCCTGGATGATCGCGACGCGCGTCTCGTCGATCTGTCCCCCCGTCGAGAGATCCATCACCGTGTCCGCCCCGTACCGCACGGAGGTGCGCAGCTTCTGCACCTCTTCGTCGATATGCGATGCGAGCGCGGAATTGCCGATGTTGGCATTGACCTTGACCGAGCAGACGGTGCCGATGCCCATCGGATCCAGCGCGGCGTGGTGGATGTTCGCCGGAATGATCAGACGGCCTGCGGATAGCTCCTGCCGAATGAGCTCCGCGTCCAACTCCTCGCGCTCGGCCACGCGACGCATCGCCGGTGTGACGAACCCCTGCTTTGCCCAGTGCATCTGGGTGACGCACTCGCCGTGACCGTTGGTCGATCCCGCCATGCCAGTTCCTCCCACACCCGACGCTAACGTTTTATTTTACTAAAGATTGCGCCGATTGGCTACTCTGCGATAGCCGCACGGCCGAGACGCGCTCCGCGATCCAGGCGGAGATCCGCGCATGCGGCAGCAGCGTCTGTCCGCTGAACGCGTACGATAATCCGCGGAGGGCCTGCGGAATCTTCTGCTCCACACCCCCCGGAGCGACCAGCACCGGCACCACCACGGCCGTGCCCTCCTGCGCCGCGCGTTGCACCAGGCGGCGCAGGGTCCGCGTCGCGCGCCGCCTCACCCACACGGCAGCGTCATCGCGCAGCGTCGCCACCTCCACGGCGCGGAAGCCGCCGCGGAGGCGCACGGCCTGCGCCCAGCGCTCCAGCGCCGTAAGCCACGCCGCGTTGTCCGGCTCGGTGTTGGGACCATGGGCCACGAGGATGACGGTTTCGCGCGCCGGCTCGCGACTCAGCGCACGGCTGCGCTCCAACAAGATGTCGGCCACACACGCCTCGCCCTCGAGGGGCGGCAGAAATCGCACCGCCGCCTGCACGTCGATGGGCTTGGGGCTGCGCGGAATGGGCGAGCGCTCGCGCGCGCCCAACAGGTACTCCAGCTGCCGGTACACCTCGGAGTGCGACGAGACGAGGAGCGGCACGACGATGACCGCTTCTGTCCCGCGCGCCTCGAGCCGGGCGACCGCCTCTTGCAGCTCCTGCACTTCATGGGCATGAAAGCCCATGCCGAAGGCAATCTCGACCGGCACCGAGAGCCCGGCCCCGGCCACCGTCTGCTGGACGGTCGCATTCCACAATGGCTCGCCGCCATGGGCGAGGACCAGCACGCCGGCTCGCGGTCTTTCCGCCGTGGCGATGCCGGCCCCCAGACCCACCAACAGCCCCAGACTGATGCACCAACGGCACAGGCTTTGTGGCACCGTCAAATTCTCAAGGCCCTGCGAGCCGTGATGAGCTCGCGCTTCGCGCTCGGTGCTTCGACCTTGCTCAGCACCGAGTCCTGAGCGTTAGTCGAAGGACTCGGTCGCGTGCTCAGCTTTGCCAACCTGCGCTCGGCCAGCCACCGGTGCGGCAGACGCAGCCGGTCGATGAACAACACTCCGTCGAGATGATCCACCTCATGCTGAATGATGCGCGCCTCCCACCCCTCGGCGTCGAACGTGGTCGGCTCGGTGGCGCGGCCAGCGACCCGCGTCGCTTGCACCCGAATCCGCCGCGCGCGGCGGACATCGCCCTCGATGCCGGGCAGGCTCAGACACCCCTCCGTGGCCACCGAGGTGCCGCCCCACCGTTTGAGGATGACCGGATTGACGAGCGCCATCGGATGCGTCTGCGGCTCAACCGACGTCGCGTCCACCACGATGATCCGTTGGGAGCGTCTCACTTGGGGCGCGGCCAACCCGACGCCGCCTTCCTGCGCCATGGCGCTGAACATGGCGCGGAGGAAGGCGCGGATGTCGTCGGTGACCTCACCGACCTCGTCGGCGCGCCGGCGCAACACCGGATCGTCGTAGCCCGCCAGCCGGAGAGCGCTCACCGGACTGAAGCGCCCGCGGTCTGGCGCACCGATTGTTTCAGCGTGCGACGCAACCGGGACAGCGCGCTGCGCTCGATCTGCCGCACCGTCTCGCGCGACACGCCGAGGCGGCGGCCGATCTGCCGCAGGGATTGAGGCTCGATGTCGTCCAGCCCGAAGCGCAGCCGGAGCACCAGCGCCTCGCGGCCCGGCAGCCGCCCGAGATACTGCCGCATCTCGCCGCGCAGCAACGACTGCACGGCGGCTTCGTCCGGCTTCTGCGCGCGCGTGTCCTCGATCAATTCGCCGATGGCCAGATCGCCATCCTCGCCCACCGGCGACTGCAGCGACACGGCGGGCCGCGACGCCGCCAGGGCTTGCGCGATGCGGTTGACCGGCACGTCATGCTCCTCCGAGACCAGCTCGGCGCTTGGGGTGGAGCCGGTCTGCGCCGTCACCTTGCGCGCCCACGCCATCGGCCCCTGCACCAGGTAGCCGGGCACGTGAATCAGACCGGCTTTCGTCTCGAGCGCGCGGGTCATCGCCTGGCGGATCCAGTAGGTGGCATAGGTCGAGAACTTGTAGCCGCGGCGCACGTCGAACTTCTCGGCCGCGCGCATGAGGCCGACGTTGCCCTCCTGAATCACATCCAGGTAGGGCAGGCCTGCATGGCGGTAGCGATTCGCCAAATTCACGACGAGCCGCAAGTTGCCCTCGATGAGCGGCCGCTTCGCCTCGGCCAGCGCTCGCTGGGAGCGCTGGACCCCCCGCGCCGCCCGACGCCGCTGCGCCGCGGTGCGCGCGCGGTCTCCTTCGCCGAGGGGCTTTCGCCCTCGGCTTCGGAGCACTTGCCGCTGGGTGCGCAGGGCACGGCCCAGCTCCCGCCGCGCGGTGAGCACGGCGCGGCCGGATGCGCGCTCCTCCTCGAGCGACAGCATGGGCACGCTGCCCATCGTCTTAAGATACGCCGCAGCCGTCGTCGGCAGGCTGCCGCCCACCAGCGTCGTCACCGAAGACTCCGGCGCCGCGGTCAGGGCCCGCGCACTCCGGCCGGCCGGCCGGACTCGCCGAAAGGCAGCTGGGTTACGCAATGGTTCCATGGCGAATCAACTCCAGAAATTCGGCCCGCGTTTTATCGCTGGTCCTAAAATAGCCCAACATCGAACTCGTGATCGCTTTGGCGTTTTGTTTTTGCACGCCCCGCATCACCATGCACAGATGGGCGGCCTCCATGACGACGGCCACCCCCAGCGGCTGCAACTTCTCCTGGAGCGTCTCGGCGATCTGCACCGTCAACCGCTCCTGCACCTGCAACCGCCGCGAAAACATCTCCACGAGCCGGGGGATCTTGCTCAGGCCCACCACCCGCCGATCCGGCAGGTAGGCCACATGGCACTTGCCGAAAAAGGGCAGCAGATGGTGCTCGCAGAGGCTGAAGAAGTCGATGTCCTTCACGATGACCATCTCGTCATGCTTGACGCTGAACAGGGCCCCGTTCAGGACCTGGGTGGCATCCTGCCGGTAGCCTTCGGTCAAAAATTTCAGGGAGCGCTCGACGCGCTCCGGCGTGCGGCGCAGCCCTTCGCGCGACGGATCCTCCCCCAACAGCGTCAGCAACTGGGTGACGGCCGCCTGCATCGTCGAGGACTGGGGCTGGCCTGCCAGCCCCTTGCGTCCCGGGGCAGGCTGGGGCTCATCCAGCTCGACGCACGGCGATCCCAACCCGACCGGCTCTTGGCTCATCGCGATGCCGTCCCCTGGTCCTGCGCCCAATCTTCCAACATCTGCACGAGCAATCGCACGCCGACACCCGTCGCCCCTTTGGCGTGGTAGCCGCGTTCCCGCTCGGCCCAGGCGGTGCCCGCGATGTCCAGATGCACCCACGGATAACCGTCGACAAAATGCTTCAGAAAGGCGGCCCCCATGATGGCGCCCGCCTCGCCGCGCGGGCCGATATTCTTCACGTCGGCCACCTCGCCCTTGACACCCTCCAGATACTCATCCCACAGCGGCAGCTCCCAGACGCGCTCGCCGGTCGCTTCGCCCGCCTGCCGCAGCCGGCGCGCCAGCGCGGCGTCGGTGCCCATCAACCCGATCGCCTCGCTGCCCAGGGCCACGACGCAGGCCCCGGTCAGCGTCGCCAGATCCACGACGGCCTGCGGCTTGAACCGCTTCGCGTAGGCCAGGGCATCGGCCAGGACGAGGCGGCCCTCCGCATCGGTGTTGAGGATCTCGATGGTCTTGCCGTTGTGCGCGCGCACCACATCGCCGGGCCGGGTCGCCGAGCCGCCGGGCATGTTCTCGGTCGCCGCGACCAGCCCCACGATGTGAAACGGCAGTCGCAGCGCGGCGGCCGCCCGCAGCGCCCCCAACACCGCAGCCCCTCCGGCCATGTCGTACTTCATCCGGTCCATGCCTTCGCTGGGCTTGATGCTGATGCCGCCCGTATCGAAGGTGATGCCCTTGCCCGCGAAGACGACGGTTCGCCGGCCCTTCGGGTTGTGTTCAAGAATGATGAACTTCGGCTCCTGGACGCTGCCCGCCGCCACGCTCAAAAACGCGCCCATGTGCAGCCGGCGCGCCTCGGGCCGCGACAGCACGCGGCAGCGCAGGTGCAACGTGCGCGCCATCGCCTGCGCCTGTTGCGCCAGATAGGTCGGCGTGGCCACATTCGCCGGCTGATTGATCAGCCCGCGCGCAAAATTGACGGCCTCGGCAATCGTCTCGCCGCGCGCCAGACCCCGCGCCGCACCGACCCGATCCGCGGCGCGCGCGACGACGAGCCGGAACTCGGTCAGCTCATGCTTTTCGTCCGTCTTGAGGCCGGTCTTGTACTGCTGGAACCGGTACAGCCCTAACAGCACACCCTCGGCCACCGCCTGGCCGAGGCGCGCGCCATCCACCTGGCCGCCCACGACGGCGAAGGCCGTGCCGGAGAGCTGCTTGCCCCGCGCCGTCTTCGCAGCGGCCGCGGCGGCGCGCCGGATCGTTTCGGCCGTCACCTCCCTGGCCGGTCCCAATCCCACCACGATGAGCCACTTCGCCGGCAGCTTGCCAAAGGCCGGCACCGCGGCGAGCTCCTTCGCCTTCGCCTTGAAGGTCACATCCTCCAACAGCGCGCGCACCTTCGCGGGCAGGCGGACGAGCTGATCCTCGGTGACCGCCACGGCGATGGCGGGCGCCTTGACCGTCTCGAGACCGCCGGATACGACGGACAATTTCATGATCAGTTCGCTCCTATCGTCAACACGTCGTCCAACAATTGATGGCCTGCCTCGCGCACCGTCGATCGCGGCACGCCTCGCTCGTTGTAGGCGGTCGCCGCGCCACCGGCCCGCACCCCGGAGCCGGCGATGACGAAGGGCACCGGACCGGCCACATGGGTCTTCTTGGCACAACTGGTCATGTGATCAGGCAGCATCAGCAGCCGCCACCGCGGCAGCCTGGCCAGTCCCGGCAGCAGCGTGCCCAGCACGATCCGGTCGACCGCCTCAATCGCCGTGATCTTCTCCTCCACGTTGCCGACATGGCCGGCTTCGTCGGTCGCCTCGACGTGCAGGAAGACCAGGTCGTGGCGTTTCAAGGCCTCGAGCGCGTACTCGGCCTTGCCCTGATAATTCGTGTCAAAATAGCCGGTGGCCCCTGGGACCTCGATGATCTCCAGCCCGGTGAGCCGGCCGATGCCTCGCAGCAGATCGACGGCCGTGATGATGCCGGCGCTCAAACCGCACCGCTCCTTGAACGACGGCAGCTGCGGGGCCGTGCCCTGGCCCCACAGCCAGATCATCGAAGCCGGCGCCTCGCCTTTGGCCACCCGCGCGCGGTTGACGGGGTGATCCTTCAACACGGACACCGAATCGCGCATCAACCGTGCTAAGGCGTCGGAGCCGTCACCGGTCGGGAAGAAGCCCTCGATCGGCTGCCCCTGGATGTCATGGGGCGGCGTGCATTGCGCGTTGAGATGACCCTGGGTCAGCCACAGGTGCCGGTAACTCACCCCGGCATGGAACCGCCCTGCCGCGCCGCCCAATGCCCGCTCGAGCGTGCCGATGAGCTGTTGCGCCTCCTCCGAGGTGATGTGGCCGGCGCTGTAGTCGGTCAGCTTCCCATCGGCGACCGTCACCAGATTGCACCGGAAGGCCACCTGCTGTGGCGTGAGCCGAATGCCCAGGCTCGCGGCCTCGAGCGGCGCGCGTCCCGTGTGGTAGCGTTGCGGGTCGTAGCCGATGATGCTCATGCAGGCCACATCCGACGATGGCTTCATGCCGTCCGGCACCGTCTTCACCCAGCCGGTCAGTCCCTCGCGGGCCAACCGGTCCATGTTGGGCGTCCGGGCCGCCTCGAGCGGGGTCTTGCCGCCCAGCGATGGGATCGGCTCATCCGTCATCCCGTCCGGGATGAGAATGAGGAATTTGCACGATTCCGGCATAAGATTTTATTATACGCTGCTGACGAGACAATCTCAACCAAAACCGACCACGTGGTGTGCGTTATCTGGCATTGTTACTCAACACCTTCCGCAATTGTTCAACGACTCGAGGGACGCGGTCCAGCAGCCCATCCACGTCCTGGTCGGTGGACGCCCAGCCGAGGGAGAAGATGACCGCGCCCTCGGCCTGCGCCTCCGGCACGCCAATCGCCTTCAGCACGTGCGACGTTTTCATCGCCTTCGAAGAGCAGGCCGAGCCGTTCGAGCACGCGATGCCGGCCAGATCGAGCGCGCGCAGGAGGGCCTCGCTGTCCTCCATGCCCTCGATGCAGAGGCTCACATGGCCGGGCAGCCGTTGTGCAGGATGGCCCAACGGGCCCGTAGGGCCGGTCGGCCGCACACCATCGATGCGCTGCCGCAAACCCGCCAACAGCCGCTCGCCCATCCGGCGCAAGATCCCGCCGCGCGCGGCGAGCTCCTGATGCGTCCGCTCGGCCGCAGCACCCGCGCCCACCACGCCGATGAGATTCTCTCCGCCGGCGCGCCGCCCCTGCTCCTGCGTGCCGCCGTCCAACAGCGGTTGGATTCGGACGCCCTCGCGCACGTACAGCGCTCCCACGCCTGACGGCCCGCCAAACTGGTTCGCAGCGAGGCTCAAGGCATCAACACCCAGCTGCCGCACATCGACGGCGATCCGCCCGGTGGCGGCCACCGCGTCAGTGTGCACCAACAGGCGGCGTGGCTTGGCGCGCTCCACGAGCTCGGCCACCGGCTGGATCGTGCCGATCTCGTTGCTGGCGAGCTGGACGGAGACGAGCGCCGTCTCGGCGGTCATCGCCTGCTCCGCAGCCGCGCGATCGACCACGCCCTGCGCATCGACCGCAACCAGCATTGACTGAGACGCGCCGAACCGGGTGAGCCGCTGCACCGGATTCAGCACCGAGAGATGCTCAATCGCCGAGACGACGACGCGCTGACGCTCCGGCTGCGCCGCGCTCAGCCCCTTGATCGCCCAGTTGTTCGCTTCGGTGCCGCTCGACGTGAAATAGACCTCTGCGGGCCGGGCATTGATCAGCGCGGCGATCTGCTGCCGCGCCCGGTCCAACGCTTGGGCCGCGGCGCGCCCCTCCCGATATTCTGACGCTGCGGCGGCGCCCCACGCCTGGGCGGCCGCCTCCTGCATCGCGGCCACCGCTTCAGGATACAGCGGCGCGGCCGAGGCGTAGTCCGCATAGATGCGTTCCATTACACCCGCGCTCCCACGGTCTGCGGCGGCTTCCTAAAATGCTGCAGGCTGATCTGCGCGGCCAGCCATCCGGCGATCGATGACAACGCCTGCGCCTGCGGACTTTGTGGCTCGGCGATCACGCAGGGCCGTCCGGTGTCGCCGCACCGCGCCATCGACGGACCGATTGGCACTGCGCCCAAAAAGGGCAGCGCCAAGGTTTCGGCCAGTCGCCGGCCGCCGTCTTGGCCAAAGATCGGCTCCTGATGGCCGCACGACGTGCAGGTGTAACCGCTCATGTTTTCGACGAGGCCCAGCAGCGGCACCTCCACCTTCTGAAACATCTTGATCGCCTTGCGCACGTCCATCAGCGACACCTCCTGCGGCGTCGTCACGATGACCGCGCCCGTCAGGGGGATCGCCTGCGACAGCGACAGCTGCACATCGCCCGTCCCGGGTGGCAGATCGATCACCAGATAATCGAGCTCGCCCCACGCGACCTGCCCCAAAAACTGGAGGATCGCCTTGTGGAGCATGGGCCCGCGCCAGATGACCGCGTCATCGCCCTTTGTGAAGAAGGTCATCGAGATGACCTTCACCCCGTGATTCTGTGGCGGGACGATCCGGTCCCCCTCGGCGGTGGGCAGGTCCGTGATGCCCATCATCAGCGGCACGTTCGGGCCGTAGATGTCGCCGTCCATCAACCCAACCTGCGCCCCCGTTTTCGCGAGGGCGACGGCCAGATTGACCGCGACCGTCGTCTTGCCCACGCCGCCCTTGCCGCTCGCGACCGCGATCGTGTTCTTCACCTGCGGAATGAGCGGCGCTGCGCCCGGCACCTGTCCTGTCGCCACCGCGGATCCGCCCCGCCGGACGTTCGCGCCCATCCGAATCGCCACCTCGGTGACACCCGGCACGCGCTTGACCGCCTCGGTCGCTGCGGCCTCGATCTGCGCCTTGAGCGGACAGGCCGGCGTCGTCAGCTCCAGCAGGAAACTGACCCGGCTGCCGTCGATCGTCAGCGCCTTAACCATGCCGAGCGAGACGACATCCTGCAGCAGTTCCGGATCCTGCACCGCGCGCAGAGCGCTCAGCACGGCGTCTTGAGTCACCGCCATCGTAGACTCCTCAACTATGATGTGGCTTATACTGTCTGCGAGTCAGGATGATACTGCGGTTCGAACAGTACCTCGGGGGGATGTCTACAGCATAAAATACCAGAGTAAATCTGTCAAGTATTTTTAACTGCTTGATGTATTGAGTGTTAAGACGGTGAGACGCGCCGAATCAGGCGAGCTTGCCCACCTTCGGCGAGGCCTGGATACTCCACCAGATGGCGAAGGCGCCCAGGGTCACCGCTAACAGGAGCGCCGGAAAACTCATCGCCCCGTAGTGGGCCGGAGCGAGCATCCCGAAGAGCATGGGGCCGGATAAGAAGGTGTTGGTTCGTGACGCGAGCAACGCCCGTTTGCGGACCGCGGGAATTCGGTCGGCGGGCACCTTGCCGGTCAGCAGCCGCCGCTGGGCCGGCCAGATGATCATCCAGACGTTGTACCACATGATCGTGGCCAACGTCATCCCGAACATGATCCACTTGGCGCGGTCGGTGAGCCCGTCGCTGTCCACCATCAGGCTCGTCGCCCCGAAGCCCTCACCCGGCGTGTAGTAGTAGGTCAGGACAAAGAGCGCCAGTCCGGCGAGGAAGGTGATCATCGCCCCCCACCGGAACCACCACAGCGCCCGCGGCATCAGCTGTGGGTTGACGGCCTTTTTGGTGGCGTCGTCGAGCGCGCCCTGGAGGGGCACATTCACGAAATTGAAGAAGTAGAGATGGCCGATCCAGGTGATCCCAGCGATGACGTGCAGCCAGCGGACGACGAGATGAATATTGCTGTACAGATCAGGCATGGCGCGTCCTCCTACTCGTGGTGACGAATGCTGCCGTGCATCATGTTATAGCAAAACTGCCGCGCTGGCGCAAGTGCCGCGCGGGTTGAAGCTCACGATGACGGAAGCAGGCCACGACATGATCGTTGACCATGCCGGTCGCCTGCATGTGGGCGTAGCAGATGGTGGGGCCCACAAAACGAAAACCATCGCGCAGCAACTGCCGGCTCATCGCGCGCGACTCCCGCGTCTCGACCGGGATCTCGCGCCACGAGCGGCGCGCCCGCTGCATCGGCCGGCCGTCCACGAAGGCCCACAGATAGTCGGCAAAGCGGCCATGCCGCTCACGCACGGCCAGATACGCCCGCGCATTCGCGATCGCCGCCTCGATCTTCAGCCGGTTGCGGATGATGCCCGCGTTGCCTAACAGCCCGCGCACCTTCCGGCCGTCATACCGCGCGATCTTCGCGGCATCGAATCGGTCGAAGGCCTCGCGAAAGGCCGCGCGCTTGTTCAGAATGGTCAGCCAACTCAACCCCGCCTGCATCCCTTCGAGGATGAGAAACTCAAAGAGCTGGCGGTCGTCGAAGAGCGGCATGCCCCATTCGGTGTCGTGGTAACGGGTCATCAGGGGCGGCTGCTCCGCCCAGGAACAGCGGATGGTCACGCCTGCTGAAGCGAGGGTAGGGCCGCGGCCTTGCGGCGGCGCTGCCGGAGCCTGACCTTGAAATCGAAGACGCGCTGCTCGAAGAGGCTGCGGGCTTCGAAGGGCTCGCGCTGGAAGAGAATCTGCAGCAGACGCAGGAAGCGGCCGGGCGCGCGCAGATAGCTGATGAGGTAAAAGACGGCCATCCCCACGACCCGGTAGGCCATGATCTCCCGCGCGCCCACGTGGCGGCAGAAGGTCTTCGACAAGGTGAAGTCGAACTGCGTCATCAGGTTCTCAAAATAGGCGTCATCGATCCGCCCCAACGCCCCGGATGTCTCCAGCTCGCGGTACAGCTCCGAGCCCGGGTACGGCGTGAAGAGGGCGATGTTGCAGTCATCCACCTTCTGGATCCCCAATTTCCAGACGAACAGCACCGTCTGGAGCATGTCCCGCCGCGTCTCGAAGGGAAAGCCGATGATGAAGTTGACCTTGGTCGCCACACCCTGGCGCACGGCCGCCATCAGCGAGCGCTGCAGGTAAGCCAGGTTGACGCGCTTCTTGACCATGTCGAGCGTCCGCTGGGACCCGCTCTCCGGCGCATACACCAGAAAGGTGCAGCCCGTCCGCACCAAGCCGGCGATGACCTCCTCGTCCAGGCTTTCGGACCGGGTGCCCGACGGCAGCTGCCAGCCGACCTTGAGCTGCCGGCGCTCCAGCTCGGCGATGAACTCCATGATCCACGACTTCTTGACGATGGCGGTCAGATCATAGAAATCGATCGTCGTGACGCGGTAGCGCTCGATGTAGTGGGCCATCTCGTCCACCACCTCCGCGACCGGCCGCATCGTGTACCGGGTGGTCCACATCGTCGGATTGGAGCAGAAGGTGCACTGGTACGGACAGCCGCGCGTCGCGAGCATGCCGATGTTGCGGCCGTGGGCCGGGCCCATCGTGAAGTTGGGCCGGAAGTAGGCCTCGACGTCCACCAGGTCCCAGGCCGGCCAGGGCATCTGCTTGATGTCCGCCATCCTCGGCGACAGCCCGGTCTGCACCACCTTGCCGCCGGGTGCCCGGAAGGCGAGGCCGCTCACGCCGTGGATCGGCTGCTTTGCCCGCAGCCGGTGGACCAGCTCGAGGAAACTCAGTTCCCCCTCGCCTAAGACCAGGTAATCGATCGCCGGGCAGTCCTGCAGCGAATAGTCCGGCATCGCCGTCACATGCTCGCCGCCCACGACGATTGTGGCCCGGGGAAAGGCGTGCCTGAGCCGGTTGATGTACTCCCGAATGAGCGGCCACTCTTGGGAGAACATGATGGTCACCCCGATGATGTCGCTCGCAGAATCGATGAGCGCCAGGGACGCCTCCTCATCCATGCCCTGGACCTGAAACCGGCCGTCGGGGGTGAGCCGGATATTCGCCAGGTCCCGGCCGACGCAGTCGAGGATCTGCGCCGCGTAGCCGGCTTTCTGGAGGACGGCCGCCAGGTAGCCGAGGCCGACCGGCAGGGCCAGCGGCGTGCTGTAGGCGGTTTTCGAAAAATAGAGGGGGGGCCGGACCAGCGTGACCGGACGCGTATCGGAGCGGTCCGGGTTCGCGTACTGCGCGAAGGCATCGGATGGCCCGAGATTGGTCGGTGGCTCGAGGTAGCGGAAATTAGGTGGCGGGGGCTCAAGGGCCAGCGTCTGGCTCATAGTGGGGGTATTATACGCCAGGAGCCGTGGCCATGTCTTGGGAAAACATCGCCCGGTAATGAGGTGCCCCCCGATTCCGATTCGGAAGTTTGTTCCGCCTGATGGTTGACGCTAAGCGTCAACCTCGAGACGCTGGTATCTGGACTCGACGATCTCAGCAAATGTGTGTCGAAAATCGGCCGGCAGGCGGCTGGCCTCAATGAGTTGTTGCATGCGACTCAGCTTGCCGACGAATTTCTGATAGCGGACTTTCTCCGGAATTTCCAAGGTGTCCGCGAACGCGTCAACGTCATTTCGCGTGAGGTGATTCCGTTTCCCCTGCAGCGTCAAGGCGGAATCTTCCTCGCTGGGGATGACCAGCTTGGTGCACACCAAATCGTACGCCGGGGCGAGGCGAACGCCCTCGCCTTTGTACGCCATCGAATAGTTTTGAAAATGCGCGTCGCCATTGCCAATCAAAAAGTTGAGGACGACGCGTTCAAAGAACAGCTGCACATCCAGCCCTGGCACGGCAGAGATCTCTTTCAGCTTCTTGCCGATCTCTTCCAAGGAACCTGCGTACTTATCTTTCTTCTCGAGGATTTGATAGAAATTCTCCTGATGAATCTTTTCCTTGCCCATCCGATCAAAGCGCTTGACCACATAGGCCCAGGTACCGTCTTTCAACGGCAAGAGGCAATGCGGTGGCACATCGATGTCTAACTCCATCGCCGTATCCATGCAACAGTTCTCATTCTCCGGGACATGGGGATAGTGCTGGATCTGCGGCTTCAAAATGTA
>JACQRC010000090.1 GCA_016206665.1 Candidatus Omnitrophota bacterium
ATGATTCAGGGCGGGATGGGCATCGCGGCGGGCGGGAACATCAACCCGCAGGGGGTCTCCATGTTCGAGCCGATCGGCGGCTCGGCCCCCAAGTACACGGGCAAGAACGTCATCAACCCATTGGCCGCCATCTGCGCAGGCCAGATGCTGCTCGAGCATCTGGGGCAGAGCCTGGCGGCGCAGGCCGTCGAACAGGCGGTCATGCAGGTGACGGCCAAGAAATTGAAGAGCCTGGCGGCAGGCAAAATGGGATACTCCACCAGCGAGGTGGGGGATCTGGTCGTGTCATCCTTGGACAAACATCCAGCGGAAGCGAGACGATGAAGAAACGATTCAATGTGGCCGTCGTGGGAGCGACGGGTGCGGTGGGCTCCGAGATGCTGCGGGTGTTGGAGCAGCGCAAGTTTCCGTTAAGCGCGCTCAAGCTCTTAGCTTCGGAACGGTCGGTGGGCCGGCGGATCGATTTCAACGGCACCAAGCTCTCCGTCGAGCAGCTCACCAAGCACTCCTTTGCCGGCATCGATGTGGCGCTCTTCAGCGCTGGCGCATCCCGGAGCCTGGAGTTTGCTCCGGAGGCGGTGAAACAGGGCGCGGTTGTCGTCGACAACTCGAGCGCCTTCCGAATGGCTCCGGAGGTGCCCTTGGTCGTTCCGGAGGTCAATCCGCACGCGCTCAAAAACCACAAGGGACTGATCGCGAATCCCAACTGCTCCACGATCGTGCTCGTCGTGGCCCTCAAGCCGATTCATGATGCCGTCGGCCTCAAGCGGGTGACGGTCGCCACCTACCAGTCCGCCTCCGGGGCGGGCGCGAAGGCGATGTACCAGCTCTACGAGGAGACCCGGCAGATCGTGCGCCAGTTCAAGGTGCGGCCGGGCGACTTCCAGGTGCCGCCGCGGCTCACCGAGTATCACATGCCGAATTTGAAGCGCATCCGCGTGCTGCCGAACCAGATTGCCTTCAACCTGATTCCGCAGATTGACGTGTTTGTGGAGCACGGCGAAACCAAAGAAGAGCGCAAAATGGCGCTCGAATCCCGCAAGATTCTCGAGCAGCCGAAGTTAGAGCTCCACGCGACCTGCGTGCGCGTGCCGGTCTTCGTGGCCCACTCCGAGGCGGTGACGATTGACACCGACAAGCCGGTCACGGTCGAGCAGCTCCGCGCCATCCTCGCCAAAACCCCGGGCCTGAAAGTAGTTGACGATCCGGCCCACGGCAAGTACCCGATGCCGATCGACAGCGCCAGCCACGACGAGGTCTTCGTCGGGCGGTTGCGCCAGGATCCCGCCTACCCCAAGACCTTCCAGCTGTGGCTGGTGGGGGACAACCTGCGCAAGGGCGCGGCCACCAACGCCGTGCAGATTGCGGAAGCCGTCATGTGCCCACGGAGTGAATAGTGACTAGTGGCTGGTGACTGGCAAACCCGACGTCGACTGTGCTAGTCACTAGTCACGCTCTTATGCGTACGCTGAAACTTACGGTCGAGTACGACGGCACCGACTTCGAAGGATGGCAGGTTCAACGCCATCAGGGTGCTGAACACCGTACGGTCCAGGCGGTTCTGGAACGAGCCTTCCAACAGATTCTGCAGGAACGCGTCCGCATCGTCGGCAGTGGACGCACGGACAGCGGCGTCCACGCGCTCGGCCAGGTCGCCCACCTGCGCACGCGCTCGCGTGTCCCGCTGCACCGGCTCCTCCGCAGCGCGAACAGCCTCCTGCCGAATGATGTTTTTATCCGCTCCGCTGTTGAAGCCCCGCCGTCCTTCCACGCCCAGCGCAAGGCCCGCCGCAAGCGATACCGCTACACGATCAGCCTGTTCCGATCGCCGCTGACGGCGCGTTACGCCTGGCACGTGCCGGCCAGGCTCAACATGGCGCTCATGCGGCGTGAAGCGCGTAGGCTGGTCGGCCGTCACGACTTTCGCGCCTTTCATGCGACCGGCAGTGTGGCGACCCACGCCCGCCGGACGATTTCCGCCTTGACCCTCCGCCAGCATCGCGATAGCATAACGCTCGATATCGTCGCTGACGGCTTCGTCTACCGGATGGTGCGGCGCATCGTGGGCACGCTCGTCGCGGTGGGGCGGGGGCTCTATCCGTCCGTGACGATTCAGCGGATGGCGCGGGGGGAGCCGTCGGCCCCTGTCGCTCCGACCGCGCCGCCACACGGGCTCTGTTTGATGGAGGTGATGTACTAAGACCGTGGCAGCCAAGCAACCGGCGCACCATCAGAAGGAGGCGTGGAACTCCCAGCTCGGTGTCATCTTAGCGATGGCCGGCAGCGCCGTGGGGCTGGGCAACTTCCTGCGCTTTCCCGTCCAAGCCGCCCAGAATGGGGGCGGCGCGTTTATGATTCCGTACGTCCTCGCGCTGCTGCTCCTCGGCATCCCGCTGTGTCTCGTCGAATGGACGATCGGCCGGTACGGCGGCCAGCACGGCCACAACACCGCGGTCGGCGCCTTCGGCGCGATGTCCCACCGCCGGGGTTTCGAGTATCTGGGGTTGTTGGGCGTCTTCGGGCCGTACGTCATCTTCCTCTATTACGTCTTCGTCTGCGCCTGGACGCTGGCCTACAGCTTCTTCGCCATCACCGGCTACTACTCCGGCATCCAGGATGAGCAGATGATGCGCTCGTTTCTCGCCGGCTTTCAAGGCATCGAGCAGAACCAGTACTTTCACGGCATCTGGGTGGCCTATCTGTTTTTCCTCATCACCTTCGGGTTGAACCTGGTGGTCCTGTACCGCGGCATCGAGCACGGCATCGAGAAGGCGGCGAAATTCATGATGCCGGCGCTGCTGGTCTTGGCGGTCATCTTCACGCTGCGGGTGCTGATGATGGGGGCACCCGATCCCGCGCGGCCGGCGTGGAACGTGACGAACGGCCTCGGCTACTTGTGGAATCCCGATTTCAGCCGGCTCAAAGACTCGAAGGTGTGGCTGGCGGCGGCCGGCCAAATCTTCTTTACCTTAAGCGCGGGCATCGGGGCGCTGTTGACCTACGCGACCTATCTCAAAAAGGATGACGACATTCCGCTGTCGAGCCTGTCGGCCGGCAGCACGAATGAGTTTGTCGAGGTCGTGTTGGGCGGCTCCATCGCCATCCCGGCGGCTTTCGCCTTCTTCGGGCCGCTTGGCATCGTCGAGGTCGCGAAGAGCGGCAGCTGGAACCTGGGCTTTGTCACGATGCCGCTCATCCTCAACCGGATTCCGTGGGGGGAGCTGTTCGGGGCGATCTGGTTCTTCGTGCTGTTTTTAGCAGGGGTCACCTCGGTCTTCTCGCTGGCCCAGCCGCTCATCGCCTATCTGCAGAACCTGTTCGGCTGGAGCCGCAAGCGCGCCGTCACCGTCTTCGGCATCGTCAGTTTTCTCCTCTGCCAGCCCTGCATCTTCTTCCTGCGGCAGGGCTTCATCGACGAGATGGATTTCTGGGGCGGCACGGTCTGCCTGGTCCTGTTCTCGCTCTTCCAGGTCATCATCTTCGGGTGGGTCTTCGGGTTGAAGCAATCGTGGGAGGAGATGCACCGCGGCGCACACATCAAAGTCCCGGCCATCTTCAAGTTCATCATCAAGTACGTCACCCCGGCCTATCTGCTGCTTATCCTGGGCGCGTGGGTCAGCCAGTACCACGGCGTCTTTGTGCTCTCCGACGTGCCGCCGGAAAAGAAGCCCTATGCGATTGCCGCCCGCGTGATGATGACGCTCATGATCGCGGCGTTGGCCCTGATGATTCCGCTCGCCCGGCGGCTGCGGCGCCGCGTGCCAGAGCTGGAACCACGCTGATGCGCCCCGGCGGCTGGGTTTTCCTCATCGCCTCCTGGGTCCTGCTGACCTGGTGGACCGTCTTCTGCTTCTGGTGCGTCTTGCGACCATCGCACCGTCGGCGCTCCTGACGGCTCCACGACGAGAATTCCCTTGACACTTGGCGGCTGGACGCTAAGATACATCCCATGTCTCTCGTGACCCGCGTGACCAGTTTTCGCAAGCCCGCCGAGGTCGAGCTGCGCTGGCATCTGATCGACGCCGACGGGCAGGTGTTGGGACGGCTGGCCAGCCGCCTGGCGACCATCCTGCGCGGCAAGCACCGGCCGGACTACACCCCGTCGCTGGATACTGGGGATCACATCGTCGTCATCAATGTCGACAAGATTCGTGTCACCGGCCGCAAGCTCGAGCAGAAGACCTACACGCGCTACTCCGGCTATCCCAGAGGATTGAAACGGATCACCTTGCAGAAACTGAATCAGATCAAGCCGACCGAAGCGCTGCACAAGGCGGTCTCCGGCATGCTGCCGCACACGCCCTTGGGCCGGCAGCTGCTGACGAAACTGCGGCTCTACACCGGCAGCACCCATCCGCACACCGCGCAGCAGCCGGTGGCCTTGCCACTCACCTCACGATGACGACAGACGTGATCACCACCGTCGGACGGCGCAAAGAGGCCGTGGCGCGCATCCGGATGCTGCCGGGGCAGGGGCAGATCTTGGTCAACGGACGCAGCCTCGACAATTTCTTCCCCCGTCTGGCGCACCAACTCTCCATTCGCGAGCCGCTCGAGAAGGCCAACGCGGTGGCTAAGTTCGATATTGAGGTGAATGTCGGCGGCGGCGGCATCAGTGGTCAGGCGGGTGCGATTCGCCTGGGGCTCTCCCGTGCCCTCATCGAAGCGGACAGCACCTTGCGCAAGCCCTTCCGCCAGGAAGGGCTGGTCACCCGGGATCCCCGTGTCCGCGAGCGCAAGAAATATGGCCAGAAGGGCGCCCGTAAGCGGTTCCAGTGGACCAAGAGGTAACCTGAAGGCTTCACGCCCTTCGACTCGGCCCGTACGGGCCTCGCTCAGGGCAAGTGCTGAGCGCAGTCGAAGCACACGCGTCGGGTTGCCGGTCGGTCTGCTCTTCATCGTTTAGTCGTTTGACCCCCTAACGCAGTCAACCCGAAGCGCGAAGCCCGTCTGGTCCACGTCGGCGTTCAAGACGCTGATTGACAGGTCGGGCCTTTTCTTTTACACTATAACTCTCTGTTCCAACGGCAATTACGGGATTTTCAACGAGGAGGTTGTGGTGATCAGGGTCGGGGTGGTGGGAGCCACAGGGTACACCGGCGAAGAGCTGCTGCGCCTGCTGCTGCAGCATCCGCAGGCGGCGGTCACCTCGGTCTCCGCTTCCGCCAAAATGGAGCATCCGATGGCGCTCGCCGAGCTCTACCCGCGCTTCGGCGGCCGCCTCAAGCTCTTCTGCACCAGCCTCAATATCAACGAGGTGGCGGCGGCAAGCGACCTGGTCTTCCTGGCGCTGCCGCATGGCACGGCGATGGAGGTGGCCCCCGATTTTCTGCGGCTGGGCAAGAAGGTCATCGATCTGTCCGGCGATTTTCGCCTGAAGGATGCCGCCCTCTACGAGCGGTGGTACGGCTTCACCCACGCCGCTCCGGAGCTGCTGCGCGAATCGGTCTACGGGCTGACCGAGTATTTCCGCCCGCAACTGCAGACGGCGTCGTTGGTGGCCAATCCTGGCTGCTATCCGACGAGCATTCTGTTAGCGATTCTGCCGCTGTACCGCAAGGGGTGGATCACCGACGGGGGAGTGATCGCCGACGCCAAATCCGGCATCACCGGAGCCGGGCGCAAGGCGGAGCGGCCCCTGCTCTTCGCCGAGGCCAACGAGAATCTGCGCGCCTACAAGCTCAACGCGCATCAGCACCTGCCGGAGATGACCGAGATCTGCTCCCTGATCGCCGGCCGGCCGGTCACGATGACCTTCGTGCCGCATGTCGTGCCGCTCAACCGCGGGATGCTCAGCACCCTGTACGTGACGCTGCGCCCCACGCGCTCATCCGCCGAGGTGGCCCAGGTCTTCGAGGATGCCTACGGCCGCGAGCGTTTTGTCCGCGTGCGCGCCAACGGGACGCTGCCGGAGATCCGCGACGTCGTGGAAACGAACTACTGCGATATCGGCTATCGGTATGACGAAGCGAGCGGCCAGCTGATCCTGGTGAGCGTCATCGACAATCTCACGAAGGGCGCAGCGGGCCAGGCGATCCAGAACATGAACGTGATGTACGGCCTCGACGAAACGCTGGGACTCGTATGACCCCACCACCTCCTGCCGCCCACGGCTCAGGCGTTGCCCACGGTAGCGCCGTGGGCGGGCGGTATACCGCCGGGCCGCCAAAGAAGGCGGCCCCGCAGGAGGTGGTGGGGTGAGTGTGCTGCGCGGTGGGATCACAGCGCCGCTCGGGTTCCGGGCGGCAGGGATCTGGTCCGGCATCAAGCGCAACCGGAAGCCCGACCTGGCCCTCATCGTCTCGATGGTGCCCGCCTCCGCGGCGGGCGTCTACACGACGAACCGGATTCAGGCGGCCCCGATCGTTCTGACCAAGCGGCGGTTCCATGCCGGGCGCGGCCAGGCGATCCTCGCTAACAGCGGTTGCGCCAACTGCGCCACAGGACGGCAGGGCCTGCGGGACGCCAGCGTGTTGACCGCTGCCGTGGCAGACACGCTGGGCATCGATGAGCGGCTGGTCGTGATGGCCTCGACCGGCGTCATCGGCCGCCGGCTGCCCACGCCGCGCCTGCTGCGCCGTCTTCCGGAGCTGGTGCGGCGGGTGAGCCGTCGTCGCGGCCACGACGCGGCCACGGCCATTCTGACGACCGATACCGAGGCGAAGGAGTGCGCGGTCTCCGGCCGGATCGGGTCCACGACCATCCGGATCGGCGGCATGGCCAAGGGCGCGGGCATGATCGCCCCGCACATGGCGACGATGCTCTGTTTTCTCACGACGGATGCCGGCCTCACCCCGCGATTGCTGCGGGCGGCGCTCCGCCGCGCGTCGGCGCCCTTCAACCAGATCACCGTCGACGGTGACATGAGCACCAACGATGCGGCGCTGCTGTTAGCGAACGGGCTCGCCGGCAACCGCACCCTGCGCGTGGCCGGGCCCGCCTTCGAGCAGTTCTGCGCGTTGTTGACGCGGGTCACGGAGGCGCTGGCCTGCGCGATTGTGCGCGACGGCGAAGGGGCGACCAAGGTGGCCGGGATCACGGTGCGACATGCCCGCACGCTGCGCGAGGCGGATCGCTGCGCCCGGCAGGTGGCGAACTCGCCCCTGGTGAAAACGATGCTCGCCGGCGGTGATGTGAACGTCGGCCGCGTCATCGCGGCCGTCGGCGCGTCGCCGGCGCGATTTCGCCCCGAGCGGCTCGAAGTGCGTCTGGATGGCCTGCCGGTCTTCCGGCAGGGTACCATGATCGGCGCCGCGCGCCGCCACGTGCGCTCCGCCTTGCAACGCGCCGAGGTGCAGTTCATCATCGATCTGCACGCCGGCGGTGCGACGAGCACGGTGCACACCTGCGATTTGACGGAGCACTACGTGCGGATCAACGCCCGGTACACGACCTGACCATGGCCCTCATGCAAGAGGTGATCAAGAAGGCCGACGTCCTCATCGAGGCGCTGCCCTACATCCGCGCCTTCCGGGGGAAGGCCATCGTCGTCAAGTACGGCGGCAGCGCGATGAGCCTCGACGAGAGCCACACCGGGCTGCTCCAGGACATCGTCTTCATGAATTACGTCGGCCTGCGGCCGATCCTCGTCCACGGCGGCGGGCCGTCGATCAACGAACGGCTCAAGAGCGCGGGTCTGCCCGTCAAATTCATCGATGGCATGCGCGTCACGGATGATGCGACCATGCGCATTGTGGATGCGGCCCTGACCGACGTGAACACCCATCTGGTTCAGCAGCTGCGGGACTTGGGCGGGTCGGCCGCGGGGCTCACCGCAAACCACCGGGCGGTCGTCTTCGCCAAGCCGCACGCGAAGGCCGCGCGGCTGGGGCAGGTAGGCGAGATCGACCGCGAGGAAACTGCGGCCATCACCAGGCTGCTTGAGGATGACAAGATTCCGGTCATCTCGCCGATCGGCATGGGGGCGGATAAGCGGCTGTACAACATCAACGCCGACGAGGCGGCCGGCCACATCGCCGCGGGTCTGAAGGCGGAGAAGCTTGTGCTACTGACCGACGTGCAGGGCATCCTGCGCGAGTCGGGCGAGGAAAGCGAGGCGTTCTGTCCCAGTCCGGGCCGTGCCCTGAGCGAGCGAAGAGAGTCGAAGGGTTCCCTCATTCAGAGTTTGAGCGTGCAGGAGGCGAAACAGTTGATCGGCCGCAAGGTCATTCAGAGCGGGATGATTCCCAAGGTGCTTGCCTGCATCGCGGCCCTGGAGCATGGGGTGAAGAAGACGCACATCATCGCGGCCACGATGCCGCATGCGCTGCTCCTGGAAATCTTCACCGACCGCGGCGTCGGCACGGAGATTGTCCGATGACCCGCTCCCGCTCAACCAACACGATCGGGCTCTATGACCGGTACGTCATGCCCACCTACACCAAGACCCCCCTCGTCATCGAACGAGCGCGGGGCTCCACCGTCTGGGATGCGGAGGGCGTTCGGTACCTCGACATGTTTCCTGGGTGGGGCGTCTCCGGAGTCGGCCATTGTCCGCCGCGCGTGGCGCAGGCGGTGGCCCGGCAGGTCAAGCGGCTCATGCACGTCTCGAACAACTACTTTCACGCCGCCCAGGCGCTGTTAGCGCAGCGACTGAGCGAGCGCGCGTTCGATGGGAAGGTCTTTTTCAGCAACAGCGGCGCTGAGGCCAACGAAGCGGCGATCAAACTCACGCGCAAATTCGGCGGGCCGGACCGGTACGAGATTCTCACGACGGAGAACTCCTTCCATGGCCGCACGCTCGCGACCGTGACGGCGACGGGCCAGCCCAAGTACCAGGCGGGGTTCGACCCGTTGGTCCCGGGCTTTCGCAGCGTGCCGTTCAATGATCTGGAAGCCATGCGGCGGGCGGTGACCCACCAGACCGGCGCCATTCTGGTCGAGCCGGTGCAAGGCGAGGGCGGCATCCAGATCGCTGCCGTCGAGTATCTGCGGGGGCTGCGCCAACTCTGCGACGCGCGCGACCTGTTGCTGATCGTCGATGAAGTGCAGACCGGTCTCGGACGCACCGGCCGCTGGTTCGCCTATCAACATGCCGGTATCGTGCCGGATGTCATGACGCTGGCCAAGACCCTGGGCGGCGGCATCCCGATCGGTGCCACGGTCGTGGCCCGGCCAAACGCTGATCTGATGGGCCCGGGCACGCACGCCTCGACCTTCGGCGGCAGTCCGGTCGCCTGCGCCGCAGCGCTCGCGGTCATCGAGACGATCGAGCGCGGGCGTCTCGTGGAGCGGGCCGCGCGGCTGGGCCGCTATGCCGTGGATCGCCTGCAGGCGCTGCAACGGCGCCATCGGATCATCCGCGCCGTGCGCGGCCTGGGCTTGATGCTGGCGGTGGAGCTCTCGGTGGACGGGCGACCGATCGTCGAGGCGTGCCGGAAGGAGGGGCTCCTCATCAATTGCACCCAGGAGCGCGTGTTGCGCCTGCTGCCGGCGCTGACTGTGACCCAGGCGGAGCTGGCTCGGGCGCTGAAGATGCTGGATGAGGTCCTGGCATCGCGCGCGGGCCGGTCCGGCTTGCGCCGCCGGGCGGAGCGCGCCGTCCGATGAGCGACCTGCTGTCCTTGCAGGATGTGACGGCCGGCGACGTCAATCGGCTCCTGCGGTCGGCCGCGCAGCTGAAGCGCGCTCCGCGCCTTCGCCGGCATCTCGCCGGCAAGATGCTGGCCCTCGTCTTTCAGAAACCGTCGACCCGTACCCGGGTCTCCTTTGAGGTCGGCATCTACCAGTTGGGCGGCCAAGCGACCTACCTGGGTCCCGACGACATCCAGTTGGGCGTGCGCGAAGAGGTGCGCGACGTGGCGCGCACGCTGTCCCGGTATGTCGACGGGATCGTGATGCGCACCTTCAAGCAGAGCCAGGTCGAGGAGATGGCGCAGTTTGCCTCGGTGCCGGTCATCAACGGACTCAGCGATCAAGAGCACCCATGCCAGGCCTTGAGCGATCTCTTCACCATGCAGGAGCGGTTCCGCAAGCTTTCAGGCCTCACCGTCGGCTACATTGGTGACGGCAACAACGTGCTCAATTCCCTGCTCGAGGGCTGCAGCCTGTTGGGCGCGCACGTCCAGTTTGCGGCGCCCAATGGCTATCAGCCGTCGTCGAAGACGGTCCGGTTCGCCATGCTGCAGGGACAGCGCAGCCGCGCCCGGGTGCGGCGCGTGACCGAGCCTGAGGCGGCGGCACGCGGCGCCGATGTCCTGTACACCGATGTCTGGACCAGCATGGGCCAGGAAGGGGAGCAGCGCGCGCGACGGCAGGCCTTTCGCGGCTTCCAGCTTAACGAGCGGTTGTTGCGCCTGGCCAAGCCGCGCTGTGTGGTGATGCACTGTCTGCCGGCGCATCGCGGGGAGGAGATTAC